>JAGSHP010000361.1 GCA_029855925.1 Candidatus Thorarchaeota archaeon
CGATTCATCGAGAACCCTGCGTTCAATGCTGAAAAGCGAAAGGGGACTCTTGCACTCGGGGCACTGAGCAGTGAGGGGGTCACAGCAGTTGCTGTTGACAAGATAGGAGAGGGACCCCTTGCACTTCTGAGAGGAAAGCACATCTCGGTCTATTCGCTTCCGGAAGATGCTGTCTCCGTGGAGGATGTGCTAATCGCGTACCGTTCGGGGCAGTTGCAGATTCTGAAGTCAGCATCACAAAAGGCTCACGACTCATCCACATGATCGTAACGGGGCGACGGATGAACAGTGCGCGTGTGTTGATACATCGCAAGAACTATTATACGATACTGAGATGATGCCTGAGGCCCTAAGAACCGATTCGGTTCTTAATCCCCATCCCCTTCATCGTGTGCTGAGTATGAGCAGCATTGGGCTTCGTCACATTCGCCCGGGACCATCACGTTCCAGTCACTATTTCTGCAAAGCCTTTTTTAGTTCAAGTCTCAAGACCAGCATGAGGGAGTTATCTGTGAGCGAAGAAGCTGAGAGCCGAAGAGAGAGAACTTCACTTCTGATCACTGCGATTGTAATGGCATTGACATGTGCACTAGAACCAGCACTGGTACTACCATACCCAAGTTATTCTTCTGGCGGTGGTGTGAGCGGTTACGACATAATTGCTCTAGTCTGGTATTATACGGCACAACCTTGGAACCCTGAACCAAGACTCTATTTCTTCTACATTCCTATAATCATCATCTATCTCCCAGTGACACTTCCACTGTTCATATTTGTATATGGAGTGGTACGATACATCCAGAACCGAATCACAACGGCCAGATTGGTGGCCCTTGGGATATTGAGCATCATATTTCCGCTGTTCGTAGTCATTATCTATGTAATTGTTGCATCTATGATTGGAGCATTTGGCTTTGTAGGCCCCATTCCAATCCACTTTCTTGTGGGGGCATTGTTCATCAAATTGTTCAGAAAGTCGCAGGTTGCCCCATGGGAAGGAGAGGATGAAGAAGCTCCCTGGTGGGAGGAATGAGTTCAACAAGGCCCGCATGCATGCGGCGAAGAGTCTACATGGTGGTTACCAAAAGAGAACTCAGTGAGTCCCGGAGTAGAGTCCTAAGTCGGATGTCTCACTAGCGACTCTTGGCAGCCACTAGGGCTTAATCTCCTTGATCTTTCGAATCGCACCACCAGGCGCAACACCCTTTGGGCAGACCCGGACACAGTTCATTACAAGGTCACAGAGTGGGGCTCCGTTAGGCGACAATGCAGCCTCGAGGTATCGTTCACGATCTTCTACTCGAGTGTCCTGATAGAACCGCCAAGACTTCGCCAGTGCAGCTGGTCCAAGATAGTCTTTGTTCTCAGCATTGACAGGACAGGAGCCATAGCATACCCCACAAAGAATACAGTTGACGTATCGATCTATGAGCCTTCGATCTTCTGGACTCTGCTTTCGCGGGGTGTCCCCCTCGGTCGGAGTTGTCCAGAGCTCGAGAGTCTTCAGAGCATTGAAGAACGGAGTCATATCAACGACTAGGTCCTTGAGAATCGGGAGATTTGGCAAAGGCTCGACGAGAACCTCGGTTTCCGGGTTCCAACCCTGAGGTAACTCGGTCAATGCCAAGAATGGCTTCAGTTCCATCTTGGAACTTGCCAATTCGAGAACCTGCGTGCGACAGGCAAGACGGGGCACCTTGTTTATGAGCATGGCGCAGCTTCCGCAGACCGCACCTCGACATGAATATCGAAAGGCAAGGCTGGGATCCATGTAGCTCTGAATCTGAAACAGCGCATCCAGAACTGTCATGCCCCTCTTCACATCGACCTTGTAGAGGTCATAGTGCGATATTGCCCCGCCATCACGGGATCGTGCAACTCTAAACAACATTAGTAACTCCGCTCCTTCACTTCGAATTTACCGAGATTAACATCCTTGTAACTTATCGAGAATTCATCATCAGTCTTTGTGACCAGTGTATGCTTCAAGAAACGTTCATCATCACGGAATGGGAAGTCAATCCGCCAGTGCGCTCCCCGGCTCTCCTCGCGATGAAGAGCACCCAATACTATGGACTCTGCGAGATCAAGCATGTTGCTCAGTTCGAGAGTCCTGACGAGCGCAAAGTTGAATCGTTCGTCACTTTTACCGAGACTCACATCCACGAATCGTTTCTTAATGGCACGAATCTCTCTCAGGGCGGTCTCGAGTTCTCTCTTCGTTCGAAACACGCCCACCATCTCATCCATCACGTGCTGCATGACTTCTCTCAGTACGGCGGGGGACTCGCCTCGCTCGTGCATGAGAAGATATTGCAGATTCTGCCGCATCTTGAATGCAGCATCATCAACCATGCCAGTCGGTGACTCTGAAGCCGCCTCAAGGTATTTGCAGACAGACTCACCAACTATGCGACCAAAGACGAGGGTTTCAAGCAATGAATTACCACCAAGGCGGTTCGCGCCGTGAACACTCATACAAGCAGCCTCACCTACTGCGTACAGTCCCTTCAGAACAGTTTCTCCCCGCACG
>JAGSHP010000381.1 GCA_029855925.1 Candidatus Thorarchaeota archaeon
GTATTTGGAACTTAGATCAAGCCGATGGTCCGATCCTATTATTCTAAACCGGTAGTGACTGCTCCTCCGAAGTGCTTGTGTGATACTTGCAAATCCCGGTGCAGTTGCACCAGTGACTACCACAGTTATGTCTTTCATTATGACATCCTCAACTGTATGCTTCTCACAATTGCACCCCATCAGTGCCTCTTCTTGCTCAGCATTTATGTTTCACAAGCATGTCGATATGCCTCAAGTAGTTTGTCCTCTTGAGCTTCCCAGACCAAGTTCCTGTGAGCATATTCCATTATCTCGATCGGTGATGACGGTTCCCTTTCTTTAACGATTCTTGGGATTTCCTCATAGGACGAGAATGGTATTGTATAGGGAAGATGACCATGTGCTTGGAACAGTACGTCTGTCATGATTACTTCCAGTCCACAATTCAGATAGTCGTAGACTTTCGCGGAGTCTGCATATCTGCTGTATTGATTGGCCTTGAACGGCAGGAGGCCGTACCGATACCTTGTCAGGTTTAAATAGAGCTCATGACGGGTGAGTCCGGCAAAGTCATCGAATTTGACAATATCTCGCAGACCTGTCATATCACGATGTGGACTGAACTTCTCTCTATGAAAGTCATCACCAACGTAAGCGATGTTGGTTCTATTTGGATTGATTGGCAAGTCTTGCACTTCGTTCCGTAGACAGTAGTTGTGCAGCACAAATACATCTTCATTGAATCGTCTGTGTTCTGCTGCTATTGCCTCGCTCACTGTAATTGTAGTGTGTCTGGATACAATCCGCTGTTCCCATTTGGGGATAGATTGAAGAAATGGACGAATTGCTATCCGCTTCCAGATTGGCCAATTATTGTATACTATTCGCTGCGCACTCCAGTATTCATGGTCGTCGTAAACCATGGGAATCCCCAAATCTGCTGAGAATACTGCAGCTATCAAATCATTGGCATGAATCAGATCCGGTGATATCTCCTCCACTGTCGACGCCCACTTCTTGCGAATTGTCTTGTCTGTGACAACCTGACGGTTGTTAATACTCGGAAGCATTGTGATTTTCGAGAACACATCTATCTCCGGGGACCTGTTTTTCCCCATTCCAAGAAACACCACGTCATGCCCATTTTTCCTAGCAACAAATGATGCTCTCTCAATTCGTTGATCTGGCAATCCCTTGTGGCTTGTGTGGAGTATTTTCATGGTGCTCAAATGTCCCATCTGGATTGTTCTTGAGTTATTTTTTCCATCATTTTTCCCTAATTGATGATACATTCGTCTTGCGGTGCAAGCAGATGGCTACTGTTGGCACGCAATCAGAACATACGGGGTCATTAGGCAACTCTGCTCAATCACAGGCACATTAAAACTCTTCGTCATTTACTCCCTTCTGAGCATGATGCCTGACATCCTTCCGTAACTGATTCGCCGTGACGAGAGCACGATTTGCTAAGAACCAATGATGGGAGTTATTCATATTATTGGCCGATTGTCATGATGATTGAACATGGGTTGTGGTTGACTATTCTCATTCATCATTGACTAGGTTCAGTTCGCTGTACACCTGCTTGAGTCGCATGTGACTAATATCCCAGTTGGACCGTGATGACGGCGGAACCTCCCTTGGATTACGAAGATACTCTATCAAAGCACCTGCCATTTCACTAGGCTCAACGGGAATGATGGGAAATTCTAGCTCCTTGAACCCACCAATTTTGGAAACCACCACTGGTTTCCCTATAGCCAAGTACTCGCCAACCTTCAAGATGTTTTCTGGCGTGGTATACGGCGAGAAGCTTGTGTCATCACGCGGGAGCAAGCAAACATCAGCAGCCGCAATATAGTTGGCAACCTCTGAGTGTGGTACCCAACCTGTGAGCAATACGTTCTTTGCTAATTCATGTTTCCGAACAAAGCGGTGTAGCGAAGCGAATGAGGGGCCGTCTCCTACGACAAGGAACACAACTTGCGGAATCTCCCTGACCACTTCGCAAATTATCCTCTTCAGTACATCTATTCCTTCCAGCCTTGACAATTTTCCCAAGAACAGTACGACTGGTCTATTTTCAATTCCAAGGGATTGTCGCATCTGCTCAGGTTTCTTCGTTGGAACAAAGTCAGTTGGAGGATAGTTGGGCACAACCACGACTTTCATTGCCCCCCACCGCCTAGCTCTCTTGGCAAGCGGTGTGTTGGCTGTTATCACAACATCAGCCTTCTTGGTCATTAACCATTCAACGAATAGTGCCATCCTCCAAAGGATGCTAGACCCAATGCTTTCCTTGACCGAAGAGAACCAAGGTGATCTGACATCATAGATCAGGGTTCCTCGCTTGAACACCAACGGTAGGCCAACAATATCTGGAACATTGTAGAAATGGTACGTGCTTCCCTTTAGAGATAACAGCTGGATGATGACTAGTAGATATCTGATGATGCCTTTCAGAATTCTTGGCCGCCCACGTGGAACTTGGTACGGATTGAAGACAATGACATTCACTCCCATTGACTTGAGGCTTCTGTACGTTCGTCTTAGCCGAGTCATCTTTGCAGGCTCTATGCCGATGAGGATTGCCTGTTGCCTTCGATTACTCATTCCGAGTTCTCCTATATCTCCCTGAGGAGTCCATTAGGTCTGTGATGAGGCGTCGGTGCGTTATCTCTCACAATGAATCCAGAAGCATTATATGTATAGTGCTTTGTCAGTGCCGCGATGTCACATGGCCCGAATCAGGAAAACTGTAAATGGCATCTACAAGACGTTGAAACAGAATAGGTCTCTCATTTTTCGACGCATTAAGTTCTATCTCCTGATCCTGCTTGTCCTCTCGCCATTCCTGTTCGTGTTTCGCACACAGATTTATTCAACATTCATTAGTCGCTATGATGACTTCAAAGAGAGTTATGATTCGAATGGAATACCCATAATTGATTATGGA
>JAGSHP010000463.1 GCA_029855925.1 Candidatus Thorarchaeota archaeon
CCCCGCTCAGCATCACAGCATCTGCCCTGTCTAAGATTGCATGAGCAACGTCACTCACCTCTGCACGAGTCGGCATTTGTTCATGGGTCATTGACTCCAGCATGTGTGTTGCAACAATGACCGGGCGTGCCCACATGTTTGCCTTCTTGATGAGTTCTCTCTGCAAGACTGGGACGTCTTCAATCGGAACCTCAATACCAAGGTCGCCCCGCGCAATCATTATACCCTGCGACTCCTTGACGATCGCATCGAAGTTCTTCACCGCCAGTATGTGCTCGATCTTGCTGATTATACTGGCATCGCTTGGTCCATTCGCGTCAAGGATTGTTCTGATTTGCTGAATCTCTTCAGGGGTGGTCACGAATGATAATGCGATGAGGTCGGGCTCCAGTTCCGCCGCAAGGTCGAGGTCTCTGAGGTCCTGTTCTGTGGGGATACCGCATGAGAGCTTGATCCCTGGGACATTGACACCCTTCCGACTGGAGATTGGCCCCCCATGTGTGACCTCCGTCACGACCTCATTCTCCCGAACCTCCTTGACAGTGAGCCTGACAATACCGTCATTGACCGCAATGACGTCCCCCACTTTGATATCCTGGGGGAGTTCCTTATGTGATACAGATACTCGATGTCCATCCCCCACAAATTCCTCGGTTGACAGGACCAGCTCATCCCCCCGCTTGAGTACCACTGGCTCTTTCAGCTCTCCTATGCGAATCTTTGGACCCTGCAGGTCCATTAGAATCGGAATCGTATCATCAATGGAGCGAATGCGATTGAAGGTCTCTTTTGCAGTTGGATGGTCGGCATGCGACATATTGAGTCGTGCAACATCCATTCCCGCCTCTATCATACCCTCCAGTACTTCACGGGACCTGGAGGCTGGGCCTATTGTGCATACTATCTTGGATCGTGTTCTATCGAATATCATCTTCTTCTTCCCAGTTACTCAAAGGACTCATCACGTTTTAGTCATTCTGTCATGTTCGCTGGCTAGACAGATTAGCATAAATGCAACTTCCAACATTGACGGGCCGTCTGAAGTAAAACGAGTTACGAGATGATTACGGATGGTTAAGTTTGATAAAATTCATGCGATTGAGATCCTAGACTCACGTGGTAATCCCACGCTCATGACAAAGGTCTATCTCTCCGATGGCACTGTTGGTATAGCAAAGGTGCCGAGTGGAGCCTCCACTGGTGTGAATGAGGCTGTTGAGCTCCGCGATGGTGGTACGCGATATGGCGGCAAGGGTGTTCTACAGGCTGTTGAGAACGTAAACGGTCCGCTCTTTGCTGCTGTGAGATCGGTTGACCCGCTTGACCTGCACGCAGTGGATGCCGCACTCATTGCGGCAGATGCATCGAAGAGCAAGAGTAAGTTTGGTGCAAACGCGATTCTCTCTATCTCCATGGCAACTGCTGTTGCAGCAGCACAACACCTGGAGATGCCTCTGTTCAAGTTCATCCGAACTCAAGTTCTCAAGAAGCCTGAGAAGTATCTGGTGCCTGTCCCGTTGTCCAATGTGATCAACGGCGGCGCTCATGCAGGCAACGACCTTGCAATTCAGGAGTTCAAGATTCTGCCTGTTGGTGCTGGCGGCATTCGAGAGGCCATCCAGATGCTGAGCGAGGTCTATCATACTCTTGGAAAGAACATGATCGCAAAGTACGGTCGAATGGCAAAACACGTTGGTGATGAGGGCGGGTTCTGCGGCTTTGGTCTGAAGTCTACACAGGATGCCTTTGAAGAGATGGTGCGTGCGATCTCCGATGCGGGGTACACGCCAGGCGATGATGTAGTTCTTGGCATTGATGCCGCTGCAAGTGGCTTCTATAGCGATGGAATGTACTCGATCGATGGCAAGAAGTTGAGTGCTGGAGAACTCCTCGACTTCTACGTGGATTTGGAGAAGACCTATCCCCTGAAGTCAGTCGAGGATCCCTTTGATGAGGCAGCCTTCAGCGAATTTGCAGAATACACCAAGAAGACGAAGATACAGGTGATCACCGACGACCTCACAGTCTCAAACCCCGATATTGTCCGTAAGGCTGTTGAGATGAAGGCGGGTAATGCGCTCCTTCTGAAAGTGAATCAGATCGGTAGTGTCACAGAGGCAATTGAAGCGGCGAAGATTGCGAATGCTGCCGACTGGCCCATTGTTGTGAGTCATCGCAGTGGAGAGACCGGCGATACTTTCATCGCAGATCTATCTGTAGCCCTGTCGACTGGGCAGATCAAGACCGGTGCCCCTGCTCGGAGTGACCGCGTGGAGAAGTACAACCGTCTGTTGGAGATCTACGACATTCTCAATGGTGACTGTGGCTATCCCGGTCATGACTTCAGGACTGCTTGGAGGAACTACTAGGAGATGACAGGCAAGCGAACTGCTGTTCTCGTTGTGCTAGACGGTGCTGGAGACCGTCTGATTCCTGAACTTGGGAACAAGACCGCCTTTCAGGCTGCGTCAACCCCCACTCTTGACACGCTCGCCCGTGAGGGACAAAGTGGTCTCATGAACGTCATCGGACCCGGAATGACCCCCGGAAGTGACACTGCTCATCTTGCTCTATTTGGGTACGACCCCTCCGCAACGTATCCGGGGCGTGGTCCTCTCGAGGCACTGGGTGCAGGGATGGACTCTCAGCCCGGCGATGTTGCCTTCCGTGCGAACTTCGGTACTGTCGAACCGGACTTCACAGTGGTAGATCGAAGGGCGGGTCGCGACATCTCAAAAGAAGAGGGTCGGCTCCTGCAAGAGGCAATTGATGGCATGCAGATCGAGGACGTGACAGTTCGCTTTGTCCATACAGTCGAGCATCGTGGTGCGCTTGTTCTCCGTGGTGAGGGACTGTCTGCAAAGATCAGTGATGTCGATCCTCATGAGGTGGGGAAGAAGGTCCTGACCGCCAAGCCTCTTGATTCCGAGGCAGAGAAGACAGCGCGAATCGTGAATGCACTCATTCGTGAGAGCTTTGACCGCCTCAAGGACTTGGAGGTCAATCAGCAGCGTATCAGTCGAGGACGCCCGCCCGCCAACATCCTCTTGCTACGAGGTCCCGGGAAACATCATGACATCCCCACGATGCAGAAGCGATACGGCATCAAGGCTGCCGTACTTGCAGGAGGCGCGCTCTACATTGGCACTGCTCGATATGTTGGCATGGACCATATTCATGTGGAGGGTCAGACGGGAACAATTGACACAGACTTTGACAATATTGCGGTCAAGGTCATCGAAACCATTCAGTCTGGCTATGACTACGTGTTCGTGCACATCAAGGCGACCGACAACGCAAGCCACGACCACGACTACAAGCAAAAGGTCCTGACCATTGAACGCACTGATGCCATGCTGGGAAAGATCTTGGATGCGGTCTCCAACTCGGTTGTTGTGGCAGTGACTGCGGACCATACCACCCCGGTTTCTGTTGGGGAACATACGTGCGATCCTGTCCCATTGGTGCTGTGGAGCGACTTCATCCGCCCCGATGATGTCATAGCTTTCTCGGAGATCGATGCTGCTCGCGGTGGGCTCGGTCATTTACGTGGTATGGACGTGACCCCTCTTCTGCTTGGCTATGCTGGGCACATTCATAAGTTTGGTTCGTAGAGTATGCACATTGTCTTAGTCAAAGGGGGTGCCATTGAACCTTATGACCTGGCGCTCACAGTCACGCTCATATATAGTGCCGCTCATAATGTTGCTCCCACATTTGAAGAGTGCCTCCTGAACCCGGATAAGAACGTATCCGACAGCTCAATCAGCTCAAGAGCGACCAAGCAACTAATGTGTGACGTAGGACTCAAAACATATGGGGATGGATGTAGTGGCTGCTTATGTTCAGCCGTTTCCAGCTATCGATATTGTTGGCGAAAACTGGAGGAGGGGAAGGTAAGACATGATACGAATGTCGTTGAGGAATATTCTGGGCATGTTTGTCATACTGTACGTAGTTCTTGCTGGTGGGGTGAGCGCCACAACTGCGAACGGAACTGTGATCAAGCTGAGTTCGGAGGGACCAATCATCATCCCGGAAATGCCCCGGTTCATTGACGTCATTGGCACGGGGGAGAACGATACCTATTCGTTAGTCCTGAGGGCGAATGTGACCGACCCTAATGGCGTCAAGACTGTGATCGGCAGTTATTGCAATCGTTCTGAGGGAGTATGGCACAATGTCACGATGCAACTAGATCCACATTACGATGGTGATATCTATACGGTCACTGCGCGAAACTACACATTGACGAATAGTAACAGTGGTGTTGTTTGGGACATCAGATTCTATGCCTCGGACTACTTGGGTCACTGGAGCGTGAATACCACATTTCAGAGCGTGAACAGGTTATGGTCATCTCAACCTCCAGCCAGCCCTTCTCCTCCGTGGTATCTGATTGCGGTTTCTGCTGTTGCTGTGACACTGCTTGCACTTGCTGTTGTAGTATTTCGTAGACGCATGAAGTGATCAGCCGTACTGGACTCTTGGCTGAGAATTGCTGACGAGAGATACCTGCTGTTTTAGAGGTGTTCTCGTTGTTGTGATTCTCCAAGTCGTTCTATTGGTTTAGTACCCCCTGAATTTCAATGCTCTCCTACCAACCAGTGTGTACTCCACGAGAGGATTGTTTTCTTGGTCAATGACCTGCAGATGGACATCTCCTTTTGGTCATCGACGAAGCGCGGGCACAATGCTCGCCAGTTCTGAAACTTGGTCCCTACGAATGGTCTCCCCAAGTGCAAGTAGTCTAAGCGAATTGAGGTTCGGATTACTGCAGTTGTTGATGAAGAGTCGCGGGCGCACTTAGTATACTTCAAAGTAACTTGCCTGCGAGTAAACAATGCTTGTAGACTGGGGGACAACGGACGAAACCCTTGCGGAAGAGTTACGAGACAGCAAAGCTGAATTCTATTCTTCTATGGAATGAGAGTCGAGAAGACTGCACCCAAATAGTAAGACTGACAAGTAGGTGCTTCCTACTGATATGTATGATAACCCGCAGAGTGAGTAAGAACGGGCAAGTGGTTATACCCAAGGAAATCCGCAGAATACTGGGGATAGAAACTGGTGACACGGTCATATTCAAAGTTGAAGGCGGGCACGTGCTTATCGAGGCAAGTACGGAACGAATGAATGACATTCTAAGGGCGGGCCGACCTGTAAGGCCGAGCTTGGAATTCCAGAGGGGTCTTCGAGAGGGACGAACTTAGGTTCCTCCTCATCTGAACGTGCACCTTGACAAATTCGCTCCTCGAGCAGACCGAATCTTACTTAGGTGACCATTTCTCCGTGAGTCCTACAACTCTTGCTGGTGAGATCATGCTGGAAGACCGGGCTGCCGAGGTACGTGGCACAACGACCTTTCTCAGTCAGTCGATCATCTCAGGAGTTTTCCGCGTCGTCAACATCATGATCCTCACCCGTCTGCTCCTACAGCAACAGATGGGTCAGGTCGCCGTCCTGGGGATCATCTATGGCGTGATGCAGTTCCTTGGAGCAATGGGGCTGAACTACGCCTCGCCACTTGTCGTCCCTGAAGAAGAGTTCCATGGGCGCCTCGACAGGGTCAAGGGTTTTCTGAGACGCTCCGTCACCCTGATTCTCTCATCCTCCGCCATCATGATCTTGGTAGTCTTTGGTATCGGCCCGTATCTGATCTCACCCGCCGTTCTCAGCTCGCAGGTGATTCTTCTTGTTGCTGTCATCTGTCCGTTCTCGGCCATGGAGGCATTCCTTGACTCGTTTCTCCTCGCCCGCTATCAGGTCCGACATCTTGCGGCTGGACGCATTCTCTTTGACATAACCCGCGTGGTCGCCACGGTCTCACTCGTTATTATGGGCTTCGGCATCATTGGTGTAGTGGTGGGCTGGCTGTTGGGCGAGATCGCAGCAGTACTGGTCTTTGGGTTCGCCGCGAGCCGCCCGTTGAATGTCAAGAGTGCGCCTATCGACATGCGCCCCATTCTGGCATTCGCTCTCCCGAGCCTGTTGTTTCAGACAGTGGATGTCACAATCCAGAACACGGATCGGATCATCCTGCTAGTCCTCACCGACCTTGCCACGCTCGGGGTCTACGACGTCCTGCTCGGAATCCTCTTTATGATGAGTTTTGTATCGCTGGCGGTCTCCACCGCACTCTATCCCGTGCTCACAAAACTTCGCCTCAGCTACACCGCCGAGGGTGAGCCGAACAATTTCGGCTATGCTGTGGGAATGCTCCTGCGCTACGTCGCAATGCTGCTCGTTCCGGTCGCCGTCATTGCCGCACTGAACGCGCGCATCATCATTCAAGTGCTCTTCGGGCTATCATATGCTGACTTTCCAAACGCCTCACTCGCATTCTCGCTCCTGCTCCTATCATATGCTCTCTGGGGAGTCACCTATGCCCTTCATACGGTCCTGCGATCCATGGGCGAGTCACGGTTCTTTCTCCTGGCCGGACTGGGGATCATCGTCTTTGAGATCTTGGTCAGCTGGTCTCTCACATCTCTCTATGGCCTGCTCGGGTCCGCGCTCACCCGCTCCATGTACATTGTGTTGCTCTTTGCTCTCTCATTTGCCAGAATACGACAACGTGGGGTTCGGAGTCTTGGTCATGTCCCGGTGTCAGTCGTCAAGATCATCTCGGCATCCATTATCTCGGGGTTTGTTGTGTGGTGGATCGCACCCTCATCATTTCTGAGCCTAGTACTCTGGTTGGGCATTTCACTAATCGTCTACATCTTTCTGCTATTTGCAGTCCGTGAGGTGAACACCCTTGACTTTCAGGTCGCCCGCCACCTCCTGCCACAACGACTGCACGGTCTGGTCGACTGGATCGAGCATAAGTACCTGTGACCGTTCGGAACGCTGAGTCGCAGCTGTTGTTAGATTACTGGCATTTGCGGATTCCTAGTGGCATCCGCTAGCATTCAATACTATGGGGCCTTGATTCCCGCTTTTCCCACGCCTCGAAACTCAAATCCCTTTGCCTCGACCTCTTTCTGGTCAAACACGTTCCTGCCATCGATAATGATGGGCGTCCGCATGACCTGCTTTAGTCTGTCCAGATCAATGTCGAAGTACTCCTTGTGCTTGGTCACAAGAACCACACAGTCCGACCCCTCCGCTGCCTTGTACAGGTCACGCTCGATCTCGTGCCTTGTGAACTCCCAGTCCCTGACGTAGGGGTCATGAAGCTTGAGCGTGGCACCCTTGCTCTGCAAAGTCGCGATCAATGTGGCTGCCGGTGTGTTTCGTGTATCGTCGGAGTTCTCAAGATATGCAAGGCCTAAGACGGTCACCACGGCATCCTGAATGTCTATTCCCTTCAGGATCATGGCGTTCTCCGCAAGGTTGGCAACGTGAACGGGCATGTGGTTATTGACCCTGCGAGCGAGCGAGATGAACTCGGGCTCAATCTTCCACGAGCCGTATTCGTAGAGGCCGTATCTGAGAAGCCACGGATCCTTCGGGAGGCAGTGGCCGCCCACTCCTGCACCGGGGATGTGCATGTGTCTGTCATGTCGTGCATTGATGAGCTTGATGATCTCGTAAATATTGACGCCAAGGCTCTCACAGACTAGCGCCATCTCATTGGAGAATGCAATGTTCACGTCGCGGTACGCGTTCTCAATGGTCTTTGCGAG
>JAGSHP010000329.1 GCA_029855925.1 Candidatus Thorarchaeota archaeon
GTCCATTGCAGGCTGAAGATTTCGAGGCCATATACAAATATCTATCCACAATTTCCTTTTAAACCACGAAGTATTCATGACCTTTGAGGTTAATCCAATGGGAATAATCGACCACGTAGCAAACCTTCTTGATCAGATAGACATCAAGTATACGCGGGATGAAAGTGGGCTCTTGATGAGGTGGAAAACCGACCACTTTGATGACCTGAAAGTAAAGATCATCGCGAACAATGACGAGAGTTGGCTCTACATAGTTGCCCCATTCTCAAACTTCTACCAGGTTGACGAGTCTAAGCGTAACAAGCTCGCCTATGATATGCTTAGAGAGTCCTGGAAGGCAAATGGAGTCAAGTTTGCCATCGATGATGATGATGATTTGATCGTGATTGCCGAGACCAACGACACCGATCTCACACCTCAAGAGATCCGCACGCTTGTGAGCCATGTCGTTCATGCATGCGACAAGCTCTGGGAAATCTACCCGTCGTAAGGCAGAAACATTCTACTATGTTACCGGTAGAGTTAATGTACTACCGGTTCTCTCTTTCTTTTGTCATTGTGATATCGTTGTCAGTTCTTCTTCTCGCATACGACACTTTGATAAGACAGTTAATGCTCAGTGGTCATGATGCGCAATGAGCGGTACGGCACTGAGGGTTCCAGTAGCCCCTGAGAAACGCGAGAGACTGATTCTAATAGTCTTGCCAAAGAGAATTGGTTCACTGTTCCACTATGTCTTTGGTACTGTTCTTCTCGTGTTGGGACTCCTCTACAACGTGGCGACTGCCGGGGAATGGCTCCCCTACAATGAGCTCACGTGGTATCTTGGCATCCTGGCAATCTCCATTGGTGTCTTCATAATGGTCACTGTTGAGATTAAACGCAGATTTACTCTCTATATCATTACGACTTGGAATATCCGCGTACGAAGGGGTATTGTCAGGCGCCGTACAACTAGAGTCTTCTATGATGAAATTGACCGCATGGACACAACTGCGAGTCCTGAGGAGAAGATTGCAGGCATGGGTAATCTCGTCGTGTACTCGAATAGGGTCTCTGATGGTCCTGCCCTCATCTTCAAGGACATCTATAATCCTGAAGGCATCCGAGAGATCATTCAAAGATTCATTGACACCATCCCTGATCCTCCACCTTGGTCTCATCTGGACAGGTAGCTTGTTGCAGGTCTCAATTTCGCTAAGTAAAACAAAAGATTTGTTTAGGTTTGCATTCATACACTCATGAGTGAGATGTGAGCATATGTGGGAAAAAGCGACAATTCGTTACGAAATGGACACCGGAGAGGTCTTCGAGTCCACCATCACAGAACGAATGAGAGAGCTCGATTTTTCTCGCAGAGGAATTACCAGCATTGACCTGTCACCACTGCCTGAACTAGGTGGCGTTGTGGCAATAGACCTCTCCCATAATAAGATCTCACACATCGACCTTGGTCCACTCGGTGACTGCTCCTCACTCAGGGTCGTCAATCTCTCGCACAATCTGCTAAAGGAACTCTCACTCATTCCTCTGGCTCATCTGAACTCTCTCGAAACAATCGACCTGTCGCATAATCAACTGGAGCAAATAGACTTCAGCAAGATAAAGGAACACTCCAATCTGCGCAGGTTCTATGCGAGCAATAATCGCCTGCGATCTATTGATCTTGAGTGGTTCACAGAGTGTGAGAACTTTCAATTCCTGATTCTGACCAACAACGAACTTGAAACGCTAAACCTGAGACCGCTAGTGTATTGCCCGCAGCTGAAGTACTTGATGCTGTCAGGGAACACGCTCTCGGAGTTAGATATCTCACCGCTATTTCATCTGTATGAGCTTGAGGTCTTCACAGTCGATGATAAGACAAGGCTTGTTGCTAACTCGCGTTTGAAGAGCGCGGGCACTGTCCCTCTTTCTCTTGTCGACAAAATATATCGTGTCGAATGGATTGAAGAGTAGCGGCAGTCACGGTGGCGGTGGGGGAATGTGCTCTGGTTTCTTCTCCTCCTCAATGCCCAGTGAGAGCTTCAATGCCTCACCATCTTGATATCCACAGAGGTAGGCCACCTCGTTCAGGAGTTTTCGCTTGGTTATGCCAACAATGTCTTCAGGACCGTTCACGATATCGGTTACGACCGCCTTGATCTCGGATAGACCGGTCTCCACCTTGACCCGCATGTCGGAATCGTTCTCTTGTAGTCCACCCTCGATAAATAGTCTCACAGCGCCGCGTATCCTGGGGAGATATTCTTCGAGTTCCATGAGCAATCCTCTCACCTCTCAGCTCTCGGTAAGTGCAGAAAAACATTGCTAGACGGATAGGGACCTTGTCTTACGGACACAATACTAGCCCTCATTTCTTGTATGTGCTGACAATTGTGTGTGGTAAAATGAATGACACGAGCGAGACAGCAGCCAGAATGACTCTCAAGCTGGCGGGCGAGCTTCAGGAGATCCGAAATCTCTGGGTGAAACGGCTGGAGGCTTACTTTCACCAACTGGAATCACTGGTCGAGGGTCAGTGGCTCGACACGGCTGATCTGAAGGGTGTAATTCAAGAGTCCCAGCAGGCTGCAAAGGAAGCGCTTGATGGTCTCGGAGGCGACCTAAGTGCGGTCTTGGTCCACGAGTCCGGCGGACTGTTTGCTAGGTTTGAGGAGGAACGGCGGTCACTGTACGATGAGATTACGACCCTGCGGAGCGAGCTGGCTCAGGCGCTATCTCGAGACGAAGACACAATTCGGTGGGAGAATCAGTCGCTCAGAACTGCGCTCTTCAAGATGCCTGAGTTCAAGCTACTCCGAATCGTCAGAGATGAGGGGCGGGTCGCATACAAGGAGCTGAGCAAAAAGTACGGCAAGAAGGTGAGCGAGATCAGAAGACTTGTCAAGGCGTTAGAACGGATGGGGTATGTGGCCATTGACAAGAAGTCAAGACCGCATACCGTAGTATTCCTCTCTGCGCCATGGCACAAGGGCGACTCGGTTAATGCCTTTGTTCCACCGTCGTCAGTCACTCGTCAA
>JAGSHP010000372.1 GCA_029855925.1 Candidatus Thorarchaeota archaeon
ATTCATCAGGCTCTATGACAACTACTTTGATCGTCTCAATACACGCCTGGTCCCACGAACGCTGTAGGTGGGGATGAATGAATCGTGTCTACATAGTTGATGCGGGTGTGCTGTTCACAAAATGGGTAGACCAAAACCCCGAGGCCGAGTTTGTTACAACGCAAGAGGTAATGGATGAGATCATCAATCGCCCAAGCCAACAACGTGTCGACTTCTTGATCTCGGCGGGACGACTGCGAATAGAGAGCTATGACCCACAGTTCCTGCGCTCGGTGAGAGAAGCTAGCTCGTCCACCGGAGACCTACGAGAACTCTCTACTGAGGACAGAAGCCTGCTTGCGTTAGCGCTGACCCGCCGACATAACGAACTCTCTGCAGTGATTGCCTCCACTGACCTCGCTCTTCTCAATACGGCCATCAGCCTTGACATCGAGGTAGTTGACCCCTCCGGGCGACTGAGACACAGAATCGTCTGGAGATATACCTGTCCATCATGCAAGCACACCGAGACGGTACCGCCAAGAGACCTCTGTTGTCCGGTATGTGGGACTCGAATGCGACGCACAGCCGTCAGAAAGGAGCGCCTGCACTGACCTTCTCACCGAGTCCCCGAAATGAAGTGGTCGTCACTTGGAGTTTGATGCAGACCTGCCACCAGTCAGTATTCCTCCAGTAATACCACGTGTTATCTTCGGTTTGTCCCACTAATAGTTGTGTGATTCAAAATGGCTGAAATAGGATTGGCTCTGAATAGTGAGATCGATGATGTGAAGGCACAGGTGCGTCGGGAGCTAGAGACAATTCGTGCACTACTTGATGAGTACGGCTACAGGAAAAGCTCCCCTGGCTGGGATACTCCTTTTCAATTGTTCAAACTCCGCCGAGCAATGAGAGTCCACTATATGGCTCTCCGCATGCGAGACGTTTCATCCTCGTCATTCGACAATCCTGAGATGTCTTGGGAATTTGGCAAAGAATAGATCTATTCACTCGCCCACAATTGTCACTTGAATCACTCTACTACGAGGTCTCACATCAAAGTCGACAAAGACTATCTGTTGCCAAGTACCTAGAGTCAAGCGGCCGTCTTCTAATGGAATCGTGAGGCTCGGACCCACTACGGACGCTCTCACATGGGAGTGGCCATTACCATCACCCCACCTGAGATGATGCTCATAGACAGCGTCCTCTGGAGCAATTCGTTCCATTGCCTCAGGGAAGTCTTTGAGAAGACCCCCCTCATATTCAATTGTGGTCACGGCTCCTGTCGATCCCACACAGAATACTGTGCAGATGCCATTCCTGATTCCGCTCTTGTTTACTAGGTCTTGGACATTTCCTGTGATGTTCTTCATGTCACAGTTTCCCCTAGTATTGACACTTATCTTACCATGATATACCGTAATGTGAAGCACCTCCTCTTTCAGACTCGCATGGGATGTTCCATGCTATTCTTGCTCACGCGCCTCTCTATTCTCTTTCTTTTGGGCCTCGATCATCTCATAGAGGATGCCGACCCGCTCTCCGAGTGCCTTTTCATTATCCTGCAGTATCTGTTGAGCCTCAAGGCTCTCAGATCTGTTCAGGTGTCTCAAGATAGAGATAACTACGCTCATATGGGGTTTGTTGAGGGTCAGTGCAATCTCTTGCATCTCGTCGATGACTTTCCGCATCTCATTGGTCCTGTCCCCGGGAAGGCTCCATAACGTCTTGAACATGTTAAAGAGGTCATCAAATGCTTCAGTCAGCTCGTTGATGCTCTTGAAACCATCAACTGAGTGTCTAAAGAGATCCAATGCGCGCTCAGTCAGTTCCTCCTCTTGAGTCATGATCGCCTCTAGCCCTGCCGTTCTATACCAGATTGCTGCAAGTTCTTCTACTCCCGCCTCCTTGTACTTTTCTGCTGCAAGAACTGCCTTTTCGCATGCCACCCAGTGAAATGAGGAATGCCTCTCCATGTCTCCCATGTTCTTGGCACATTCTGCGGCTCTACTATAGAGCCGAGATGCCTCATCGATATTCTCCTTGTTCGTTTCGTCCTCCGCAAGCTGGATGTAGATCTCAAGAGCCTCTTCAAGAAGACCATTTGCATCTGTAATCTTGCCCGCCTCATACAGGACTGCAGCAGCCTCCTCTAGAGCGATTGCCTGACTCTCCAGTTCGTTATTCTGTTCGTGCAGCCTGGCCTGTTCATCATAATAGTCAATCACTCGTTTGTAGATCGCCTCTGCATGGTGAAAGTCTCCCCAGTTCCTGAGGCACATTGCCTGGAATTTCAGATACTTGTTGGCAGAGTCCATGTCGTTCTCTTTTTGGGCCTTTTTTGCAAGGGCGCTAAAGATCTCCGCTGCCCGCTTGAATGCCCACCGAGCCTTGATTGGGCTCTGGACCTCGTTGTACATATTGCCCGCCTTGACAAGCAATGGTGCCACAACCTCTGGCTTCTGTCGCATCTGAACCCCCATCTGCATGTACGCCTCTGAGGCCTTGATCATTGCCTTCTTCTTTGCAGTTGTCAGGCGTTCGCGTTCGAAGATCTCCTTTGCAGCATCATACGCATTGCCCGCCTTCTCGAACAGTTCTGCTCTCTCGTATAACACTGCGGCATCCATCAAGAGCCGAGTAGCCTCTGCATTGTTACCTTGTTCCTGCTGAATCTGAGCAGCCTCAGCCAATGCTGTTGCGGCTGACTCAAAATCCTCCTTTGCCTTTGCCTCTTCAGCCCATTTTTTCGAAATGCGAATGGCCCGCTGAATGATTCTACGACCAAGCTCTTCGTTGTCTGTGGCGTTGTATATTCTACCGACTTTCTTCAGCAGACGAACAGTCGTTGCCAGATCCCCATTCATCTCGTGCGAGTCGGCCTCATTCTCAAGAGCATCAGCTGCCTTTGTCAAGAACTCTACTCTCTTTGCTGGGTCTTGCTCGAAGTCAGCTGCTCGAAAGTAATACTCGGCTGCTCTCGAGTAGTCCTCCAGTTCGTCAGCAACAGCCCCTGCAAGACCATTAATCCGTACTATCTCCCTTCGAGTGCTACCGTTCTGCTCGGTCCTGATTAGCATGAGCATTGCTTTCTCGAGAGCATCAAAGCACTCTTTGGTCATGTCTGCCTCTCTATAGACAGTGGCCGCCTTCTCGTAGATCTCAGCAGCCTTGGCGTATCTCTTGTGTTTTTCTAGTGCTTCTGCTGCCTTGAGGAACAGTTTGGCTGCAGTCTTCTTGTCACCCTTGTTGAGCTGTTTCTTTGCCAAATTGAGCAGGTCTTGAAGCGTTGTCAGTACGTGAACCTCCTCGCAGCGGCTGCGAAGTTCCTGCTGCCTAGAGTATGACCCATTGATAATGGTTGCTAATACAAAGGTGCAATCGACTTCCTCTTTTTGGAGTTTGTCGCAATAGACTAAAATACACCTCTGCTGTAGTCATACTCACAGGCAAGGGAGCCTAAACCCAATTGAGCGGAACGGAGAACCGAACAGGCGTAGGCCTGATAGGAACTGGAAACATTGGGAAGACACATCTAATTGGCATTTCTTCACTCATCAGAGCCGGGCTTGTGGATGTGGATCTAGTTGCTCTTTGTGACACAGACACACGTTCGTTAAAGTCAACTGCAGAAATGTTCGATGTTCCCAAGGTCTATGAAGACTATAAACAACTGCTAAATGATGATGATGTAGATATTGTCTATGTCTGCACTCCTACCAATCGTCATCCTGATATTGTGAAGGCCGCAGCACAGGCCGGAAAGGACATCTTCTGCGAAAAGCCGCTGGCTCATAGCTGCCCTCAGGCCCGAGACATGCTTGCAGTGACTCAGGACGCAGGAGTCCTCACTGGTGTGGACCTTGTCCTCCGATATGATCAATTCATTCTTTACACCAGAGAGCTGGTGGAACAGCACGATTTCGGGAAGCCCATGCTGGCTCACATACGTGACGACCAACGTTTTCCGGTCGACTATATCTATTATTCTAAATGGCGTGGAGAGAAATCAATTGCTGGCGGCGGCACACTCATCGAGCACAGCATTCATGACGTTGATTTACTGGTCTGGCTATTTGGGAAGGTGAACGATGTCTACGCGCGAGTTGGTTTCTATGCCGAACGCGAGGTCGAGGACATGGCATCCCTGAGTATGCAGCACAAGAATGGCGTCGTGAGCACCATCGACTCAATCTGGCACTGGGTGGAGCGCCCCAACGAACGACTCATTGAGCTATTCTTTGAAAAGGGCTACATTAGCATTCGTCTGGAGTCCGGTCAGAAGTATCTGGAATATCAACTCCAGGGCGAAGCGCCCATTAAGGTGGGTGCAGAGAAGGCCGGTGAGGCTCTCCTGCGACATCTGGGCATTGCTGATCGTGAGCTTTCGCATGATGCCATTGAGGCGCTGACCTCTGTGGGGTCAGAGCGTTATGCCGCACTGAGTTATGCCTTTCTCCAATCTCTCTCCAAGAAGCAACAACCGACGCCTAGCTTCTTGGATGCCATAGTCGCTCATGGCATTGTGGATGCTGCATATG
>JAGSHP010000242.1 GCA_029855925.1 Candidatus Thorarchaeota archaeon
ACCCGCGGTTAAGCTTGGCGCAAGGTTGGTCACGGTGCCAACAGACCTTGACGGCATAATCCCCGAATATGTCGAGAGGGCAATTCAACTGTCTATGATCAAGTTCGGAAAGACCCCAGACATGCTCTATGTAGTTCCTGACTCGGACAATCCCAAGGGAACTACCTTGCCAATGAATCGACGACGCGCGCTATTTGACATATGCGAGAGTCATAACGTTCTTCTCGTTGAGGACTCGGCCTATGCGGAGATCCAGTTCAAGAAGACCCCACCTCCGATTAAGACGCTTGACAAGGAGAACTCTCGTGTTGCATACCTTGGTACCACGAGTAAAGAGGCGGCTGTGCTTCGTGTTGGATACTCTGTATTGCCTCAAGCCATCCGAGAACAGGTCCTCAAGGACAAGGGATACCTGGACCTCTGTACATCAACTCTTGTGCAGCGTATCTTGGATGAGTATTATTCGAAGTACATCGATGAGGCAATGCGCAAGGGCGTTCCTGAATACGAACGCCGATACAAGGCCATGGCAAAGGCAATGGATGAGTCGTTCCCCGCTGGTTCACGAACTGACCCGACAGGTGGCTTCTTCATATGGTGGCAGAGCGAGAAGCCGGACTTCGACAGTGGTAAGTTCATGGAAGAAGTGGCCATTCCAAACGACGTGATCTTCGTGCCTGGCGGTCCCTTCTATCCAATCACTGGCTTCAAGCTGAATGAGGATGGCACTGACCTAAAAGAGAGCAAGGCAGAACCCAATACGATGCGTCTGGGATTCTCATTTGTCGAGGAAAATATCATCACTGAGGGAATCCTGCGACTTGGCAAGCTATTGACGAAAGAGCTTGGATAGTCTATCGCACAGAGAAGTTGACAAACTGGGTCCCCCCGTTCTTTAGCTCGGCGACATACGCTCTCTCATACGGGCCAAAGAGGTCGGGAAACCCGGAGTTTATTGCCCATTCAATCCAGGACCATGATGACTCCTGAGATATCTTGCCGGGGGCATAGTGACCGAATGCCCAGCTCAAGTATCGCTGTATCTCCAATTTCTCACTGAGGAGCGAGTCCCTCTGCTCGGTGTCAACATTTGAAATCCTCTCTTCCAATGATTCTTCATACTCTTTCAGTGCTGCAAACTGCTCGTGAATGAAGACATGCAGAGCCTGTGCTGCCGTGTTCATCTCGTCGAAGCGCTTCTTCTTTCGGAATCTACTGACCTTTCCAATTAGCTTGAACAGGTCCCCCCTGTGGAGCGAGGGTATCTCTCTATCTGTGAGGCTCTTGCCCAATTGTTCATTCCAGGGTGTGTTGAAGTACTGTCGCGTATACTTCACAAAGGCTGGAAATGGTACTCTCATCTCTCTCGCAACAGGAATCACCTGTGCGTAGTATGCGGTCTCGCCAGGTCCTCCCACATGAACTGCCACAGGAATGACCGCATCAAGAATGAACTGTCTGGAATCAACTCGTGGTGAGAGATTCTCTGCATATTGCTTGAGGTCAGGGTCATTCTTTGAGACCTCGATCTCAATTTCCGAGTCACAGACCGGGCACTTACCATGTAATACGACCTTGTCGCCACTCATCTTGTACTCAAGTCTTGCTCTGGCTCTATTGCAGTCTTCCTCGGGGCACTCGTAGAAGAATGGCACGTAGTCCTTCTCTCTTTGATTCAGTCCGGTTGCAAAGCCGAGCTCAATGATGCGATTGGTCGCCTCCTGCTGTTTCGAGAGGAACTTCTCTCTCACATCCTCTCTCAGGAGAAACTCCATGCCCAGGACAAGCAAGCTGCGAATGTCATGATCTGCTGCAGGAAGCAGCGGCAATCCAAGGTGACCCTCGACATTGAACAGTCTGCCCATGATTCGGGCACCCCAACCTCCAAGGCTCTTGGAGTTTACAAATGCCCATCGACAGACCGAGAGCGCCTGTTCGAGCCGTTCCTCGAATAGGATGCGGGTGTGGCCCTCCAGTGTCTTGAATAGCGGTCTGTATCCCTCTCGAATGTTCTCCTCTGTCGAGTTGTACCAGTCCATGTCCGGGAGGGGCAACGCATACACGGGTGACTTCTCATAACCTTCAGGGACGGGAATACTGACCAGTGTCCCCTCATGACCTAAGAGAGGTAACCGCATGTGTGTGAGTTCAGGTTGCACCTCATCATAGTCCGCTACGCAGAAGTACGCTCCCGCTGGAACTCCCTCTTCGCTGGCGAGTTCAACAATCTTGTGCGCAGTGGCAGCCTTGTTCAGAACGAACGTTGGTCCGCCAAGTGTGACAGTCTGGTGCGCCGCCTCGACTGCCCCCTCGCGTAGTGCCTCAATTGACCCCTCGACTGCAGGTGTCAGCACGCCCAGTCGTTTATTTGCTGACCGAATACATCTCTGCATGAGGTGTATCCGTTCCTCATGGAACCAGCCCATTTGCCTGTATTGCTCGACAATATTCGGGATTCGTGTAGCGGTTTCCATCAGCGTCTTCGGGGGCGAGTCAAAGAGGTATTTGGCAAGGTCATCATGACCGTTGTCCCAGATGAATGAGTCATAGACGGAAACTACGCTCGGCTTCATTTCGTTCTCTCCTCAACTCACAAGATGGACTGAAAGAGTTCCTCATACATCGGAACGATCTTGTCCGATGCGAAGTCTTTCTCCACTCTCTCTCTTCCAGCACGGCCGAGTGCCTCCCTCTTGCTGTCGCTCTCAAGAATCTCGATGATTGCCCCAGCCAGTTCTTCGGTCTCAAATGACTTTGTGACGACACCATCGATACCTGGTCTGACAAGTTCTGGGATGCCACCCGCAGGAGTCGTGACCACTGGCAGCCGGCAACTCATGGCCTCGAGCAGTACCAATGGCATTCCCTCAAGAGTGGAGTTCAGAACGAACAGATCGGCAGAGCACATTATCTCTCTCATGTTACTCTTGATTCCCAGAAGGTGAACATTGTCGCAAAGATTGAGCCTCTCTATCTTTCTCTCAACTTCTATTCGTGTTGGTCCGTCACCAGCAATTATGAGCCTGGTCCGTGGATAGTGGTCCACAACAATGCGCATGGCGTCAATCAGGTCCGCAACTCTCTTCACGGGACGGAAGTTCGAGGCGTGAAGAATCACCTTTTCCTCAGGATCTATGTCCTTGGCGTTCTCATGTCTGAGCGAGACGCACCCGCTCTCGACTGCGAGCCTGATGCCTTCAAGATGAGTAAACTTTGTCACATCTATAAAGTTGGGGATGACCTTGATGTCCCTCTCAATTCCGAGCTCTTCCTGAGCCTTATCTTTCAGGAACTGTGACACCACAGTCACGGCATCAGCTCTTTCCACAGTGTACTTGACCACGGGCTTGTAGGCCGGGTCATTTCCCAGAGTATGGACATCTGACCCGTGAAGCGTCACAACGTAGGGAATACCCATGATCTCGCGGCTCATGAATGCGGACATTGCGTGGGGGATGGCATAGTGTGAATGGATGAGGTCGAGCTTTGCCTCTCTGGCGACCTTGACCATCTTGGAGGTCAGGGCCATTGAGTACGGGGAGCCGATTTCCTTGAACAGCGGATAATCAAAATTATCCACAAGGTCAACGTATATGCCCGGCGTTGTCTCCCACATGAGTGCAAAGGGTCGCTGATAAGAAATAAAGTGAATGTGGTATCCCTTATGGGCAAGATGTTGCCCCAGGCGTGTTGCCACATATCCAGAACCGCCTACTGACGGGTATAGATTTACTCCTATCTTCACCTGATACACCTGCTGAGTTCTGACTCCATTACTCTCTCCGTATAATAAGACCATTGATATGGTCAACATTGATTAACTCGCTTCGCCCATCTTCTGGCATGCCAAGCTCTGAAGGTTCGATTCTTGTCGTGTGCTCTCATCCAGATGACGAGTCAATTGGTGCAGGCGGTACGATTGCGCAACATACTGCACAAGGTCATCCCGTTGATGTTCTCTGCCTGACAGGGAATGAGATACGAAACAGCGAGCTTCAGAGGGCCTGCAAGATACTTGGCGTGCGCAATCTGTATGAGAGCAATCGGGGTGACTTTGAGATTGACCTCTCTCTGGTTGAGATGGTGACACAGAAGATCCTCGAGTCACGCCCGGAGGTCATCATCACTCACTCATCGGATGACTACAACCGGGGTCATGTGACGTGCTCAAGGATAGTGGACGAGGCTGTTGAATGGGCATCGCATACCACGGTGTACGAGAATGCGCATCGGGTTTCAAGGGTCTATCACATGGAGATTAACTCGCTCATGACCCATCCGACCACGATGGTGGATATCTCCAGTTCCTTTGATACAGCGATGAGGGCCATCCAGAGTCACGTCTCACAAATGTCCAAGATCAATGGCTTCTATCATCGGCTCTATGACGCACGAACCCGGCTTCGTGGAGTACAGGCCAACTGTGAGAGGGCAGAGGCCTTTAC
>JAGSHP010000384.1 GCA_029855925.1 Candidatus Thorarchaeota archaeon
ATGTTACCCCCACACATCTCAGCTGCTGCCCACGCGCCCACTGAACCATGGACATGAATTCGCCCTGCCTTCATTTGCGACCCAAGATACATGCCCACATCTCCGTGAATCTCGATCTTCCCCCCATCCATTTGGTGTCCAATGTACTTTATCCGTTTGACATCCCCCTCGATCTCAATCTTCAGCTCCGAAATATCCTTTGTTGGTTCTCCATCTACTTCAAAGAAGGTCCTCAATGGTAGGAGCTGATTGCCTTTGTGAACACTCAACTCCCTGATCTCTTCAATTTTCTTCCCTACAAAATGACTCGGTGTGATCACATCTGCCTCAACTGGAATATCTGGTTGTTTGATTATCCTGAGCCGGATGGTCATGGTTTAGCAACTCGGGGAGGCATAGCAATATGACGCATTTAAGAGTACACATTCAATGATAAGCATGAAAAGGCAGTAAGGTCCCAAGTCAAGCTGGAGGCTGTCCATTGAAACTTCACAACGTGCCCATCGACGATACCTTTGCTGAGGCTTTTTCAGTGCATATGAATCGCACACTTATCACAGCCTACAGCCAGGAATGGGCACGCATAACCGCACTGGAGGCGACAGGATTCGGCACTTCGATCATCATGGCTCCTGCTGAGGCCGGGATTGAATCCACCCTCTCTCCCGACGAGACCCCTGATGGAAGACCTGGAGTTCGAGTCATCTTTGCGACAAACAAGAAGGACAAGCTAGAGAATCAGCTCCTTGCGCGCATTAGTCAGTGTATATTGACGAGCCCGACGGCCTGTGCCTATGACGACACGCCTAACCCTCGTGAGAAGTATCCTGTTGGTAAGAAGATCTCCCTCTTTGGCGATGGGTTTCAAGTAAAGAAAGGACCAATTGATGGCCGGGTCTTATGGCTCGTCCCCAGAATGAGTGGGACCTTTGTGGTCCAGGAGAACTTTGGCCGTACCAAGGGAATTGCTGGGGGCAACATAATCTACTTCTCAAAAGACATCGAGAGTGGAATGGCCAGTGGACGGGCGGCAGTTCAAGCAATCGAAGACGTTCCGGGTGCCTATACGCCCTTCCCTGGTGGTCTGGTGGGTTCGGGTTCAAAGGTTGGATCCCGCTATCAGGGACTTGTCGCATCAACGAATGAGCAATTCTGCCCAACCATCAGAACTCTTGTTCCCGACTCAGAGGTCCCCCCGGATGCTAACTTTGTGCTGGAGATTGTAATCAACGGACTGGATTCGGAGTCGGTCGCGGCTGCTATGCGCACGGCGATTGAGACCGTATGCAGCTATCCCGGTGTCATTAGAGTCAGTGCTGGCAATTATGGCGGTCGATTGGGAAAGCACCATTTTCACTTGCACGAGCTCTTTGAATGACTCGGTCAGTATCTACTTAGAAACCTTTATTTCGAAATCTCCTGGCCCCTCTTCCATAATTGAACAAGCCCCAGTGGCCTAGGGGTTAAGGCGCGTCCTTGGTAAGGACGAGATCGCGAGTTCAAATCTCGCCTGGGGCTCCATCTACTCTTTGTCGTAATCTTCCTCGTCTTCGCAGAACGAATCAAATGCCATATTTCGTGCCTTGCGGATAAACTGTTCATTCTCACGGAGTTTCATGAATGCCTGATACGCCAAGTATGCGCCAATGAGAATGAGGGAGATCGCTCCCAATGTAAGCATGATGACCCATAGAAACACTTGAGAAATATCATAGTATCTCGAAGTGGCAATCAAAATTGTGGCCAGCGACATTGGGATCGTGAGAATTCCAATGCCTGTTCTCAACTCTGCAAGATGCGTTCGCTTCTCGGCTTCAATAGTGCGAATCAATGATAGCACTGTACGTGGCTCTGAAGACTTGAGCATCTCAATCTCGAATCTGCGGTCTCTCTCCACTCTCTCTCACCCATTTGGCGCCAAACATAACGATACCACTATGCACTATCTGTGAAGCCGCTTTCTCTTTCCCCTGAGAAGCATCAGTCGTCGTGCTTCCTCCGGACCCACAAGATCAGTCAGTTCTCTTCTAGCAAGATCTTCGTCAGGCTCGTTCAACCACTTATCGATCAACTTCCTCAGGGCTGGGGTCATATCTTGTGCATGCTTCTTCGCACGACCCTTTCTATCAAGATCGAAGTCGTCAGGCCCTAGTAGACTCATAATATCACCAAGTAACTATACATCAGCTATGGTTATGACCTTTCCCTTGAAGTCACAATTAACAAAAGGCACTACTACAATTGCTATTGCGTGTTTTAAGTTGCAAGTCATCAATGCCCCTGTCCGAATCGAATCGTCAAGTGTGCCAATGTTTGAATTATCCTGTGATGAAGGTCGTGTGAGAATCTCATTCATCAGTTCGAACATTGTCCGTGTCCAAGCGACCAGAGATGAAACGTATCGAAGACACGACTCCTTTGCAACAGTTGGATACGTTGATCCACCTCCTGTGAAACTGACAGATCAGAATGACGGATGGTCCATCTCCACACCCACACTACAGCTCCATATCAACCGCAATCCCTTTCGACTGGCTCTGAAGGACCAACAGGGTGCCACGGTCTTTGAGGATAGCCCAGATGGTGGCATTGAATGGGCGGAATCGGGGTTTACCGTTCACAGACGGATACTTGGATCCGAATCGTTTTACGGTCTGGGTGAAAAGGCGTATGGTCTCGATAAGCGCGGTGTACGTTATGAAATGTGGACAACAGACAATCCGGACTACGGTCCCACATCCGACCCACTCTACCAATCAGTTCCCTTTTTCATTGCATTGAACGATGGCATCGCTCACGGTGTGTTCCTTGATAATACATATCGCACATTCTTCGATTTCAGTCAAGACTCTGAATATAGTTTCCATTCTATTGGTGGCCCTCTGGACTATTATCTCATCTTCGGCCCAACGTTCAAGATGGTCCTTGATGGTTACACCCGTCTCACTGGTCGTCCTCACTTTCCGCCTCTATGGGCCTTGGGACATCAACACTCTCGGTGGATGGTCTATGAGAGTGCCGACGACCTGCTGGATATTGCCCGTACATACCGTGC
>JAGSHP010000199.1 GCA_029855925.1 Candidatus Thorarchaeota archaeon
GAGAATATACAGTGCCCGCGATGTGGACATGTTGGATGTGATGTCTTTAGTCGGGTGACAGGTTATGTCCAGGCCATCTCGTCATGGAACTCCTCCAAGAGGCAGGAGTTCATTGATCGACACAGGTACAAGCTGTAGTCATCTAGAATACTCCGACTATCTATTGACTCAACAGATCTGCTGGCTTCGGGCATTGTCCTATGTTTCATCTACATTCAGACTGGATGAGCGGTCAGCACATCCGCGACATGACTCCCGCTTCTATTCTGAGCTTGTCGATGATCTGTTGAAGCTCCATGAACCGATCCCGGTCAAGATGATAGAGCGGCTGTCTCATATCCTGAAGATTTGGAATCTTTCGACAAAGATTTACTCTGATCAGCTTCTTCAACGCAAAAGACACAGTGCGAGGAGGCAATTTCGCTTGGGTGGCTATCTGTTTTGGGCTCAGTGGCCCCTGAGACCTCAGACTGTCGAGAACTATTAACGCGCTTCGGGGAAGGTCGCTGGTTGTAAGCATATGTTGGCACCCCGCTGGTACGATATTCTGCAAACGGGCACATCTTGCCTCTCAGGTCATGAACACCCACAGTCATGTTCCTGTCAAAGCAAGACAACTCGCTTATTGGAAAAAAACGGCAAACGTTATATAACTTTTATGCCGTTAGTCAATACACATAGATAATGAATATGTATATCAAACATCTATGTGACTAATGTCCTTCCTTGCTATTCGGGGCTCCGTGATGATTAGAAAGAAGTCGTTAGACACTCTAGACCTGCAGATTCTCTCTGCACTCAACCAGCTCGGAGGAAAGGCATCAGCGGAGCTCTTATCCCAGATATTAAACCATCCAGCACGAACGATCAGGTACCGTCTGAGCAAGTTGAAAGAGGCAGGCTATCTCAAGTTTCTCTATGCGATGACCCATGATCGCAAACTGGGTCTCGGCGACGCTCTCCTCACGCTTGACCTATCCCCCGGCGTATCAAACTTGGACTCACTATTCCATGATATTCCCCTCTTCTACCTGTACGGTTCAACGATCGGGCAACACAACGGGCATCTCGCCCACTTCACCTATCCGTTGAAGGAGGATAACCTTCCCGAACGCATTTGCAAGTCACTCCTGGAACGTGGACTGATTAAGGACTACTCTGTTCACGACACGATTGACATCATCTTCTCTCCAGGACAGATAGAACATCTTGACATTCGGAGTGGCTGGCAATGGGACTGGCAAGAGTGGGCTGCTGAGTGCAAGAAGACGACTCAAGCCGCACCGACTGACCCCTCATTTGACTTTGATGTTGTGCGTGCCAAGTTCGACGCGCGGGACATTGCCATCCTGAGTCATCTGAAGGTGGATGCCGCTATGACTCTCAAGGAACTGGGTGTCAAGGTGGGTCTCTCACAGACTCAGGTCAATAAACGCATCAAACGAATGGAGCATGATGGAATAATTAAGGGATACAGGTGGACCACGGAGCACTACGAGGAACCTCTCCATCTTTATCTCTATCTTACGGTTGATGATTCTACCGACCCGCTTCTCAGCTGCCTATACAACCTGCCATTTCCGAAGGAGATGATTGCAGCAAACCAGACGGACTATGTCATCAGGCTACTGTTGTATCCCTCAAGTCTGACTTCCTTCCTTTGCGGTTTCGATCTGATTCGTGGACATCTCAAGTCATATCGCACGCAACTGGTGTATCATCTTCAATCTATCCAGATGGGGCGACTCTTCTCAAGCTTTGATTCAGAGCAGGACGACTGGGTCGTCGATGTGGGCCAATATTTACAACTGATTGATAACTTCCAACCGCCCTCTGATTGAGTCTTGGTCTTCGGCCTATTCCATTGTGACCAGTGCGTCAACGAACAGCTCGTAGGTCGTGTCTTCGTCCAGGTTGTGCACAATGAGCTTCTCGAGCTCGCCCTCGCCCTTTGCCTCAAGAATCTCGCCCTCGGTTATCACCTTTACAGACGAGTCATTGAGTCTGCGATTTAACTCGTCTGACACTGCAATTTTTCTCTTGGGCGTAATCAAAACGACACGATTGGTATATTCTGTCAGTTTTATGGCGGTTTCCACGGACTCTTCTCCTGTGAACATGACCACCACTCTGAGGTCTCGGAAATCGTCAAAGTTCGTGGCCCTCTCTGAAATTCCCTTACCGATGAACTCCTCCTTGCCCTTGATCTCAGTTGTCTGGATTTGAGTCTGTTCCTCGTCTTCCTCCATGGCGAGACCGTGTTCTATCATATAATTCTTGATTGCTTCGTGTAACGCATCTGCAGCCAGATTGGAACAGTGCATCTTGATTGGGGGGAGCCCATCAAGCTCCTCTGCGACATCTGCCCGTGTGACCTTCATTGCCTCTTCGAGAGTCATACCTTTGACCATTTCGGTTGTCATGCTGCTGGTCGCAATTGCAGAGCCGCACCCAAAGGTCTGGAACTTAGCATCTACGATGCGTCCGTCTTCAACCTTGATGTATACCTCCATCAGGTCGCCGCAGACGGGATTGCCAACTCTCCCGGATGCAACGTCCTCGCCCTCAAGAGACCCAACATTTCTTGGGTTTCTGAAGTGGTCAAGAACCTTATCAGAATACTTGGTTGACTTCATCTATTTATCATCACCTTGATTTGTATAATGGTGAGAGTTCTCGAAGTCGCGTCACTATCTCAGGCACCGCTTCAAGAACCTCCTCAACTTCATCCTTTGTTGTGAATCTTCCAACTGTGAGCTGCAACGAACCATGTGCCTCCTCGTGAATGAGGCCTGTGGCTATGAGAGTGTGTGATGGCTCTAGCGTCTTGGACGAGCAGGCGGACCCTGTGGACACTGCAATGCCCCTGTCTTTGAATGACAGCAAGATGGCCTCCCCTTCGATACCATCAAAACGAAAGTGAGCGTTACTTGCCAGTCGTTCTGTGGGGTGACCATTGAGATGCGAATCGGGGACCGTATTGAGAATCTCCTCAATTAGTTGATCTCGATGACCCATCATTCGCTTCGTTTCGTCCTTCATTTCTCTCTGTGCAATCTCTGCAGCTGCACTCATTCCTACAATGGCTGGAATATTCTCTGACCCCGATCTGAGACCTCTCTCCTGACCGCCACCTATGATGATCGGATTGACTCTGTATCTCTTCTGCATATACAGAACGCCAAGGCCTCTTGGTCCATAGATGTCGTTTGAACTGAGCGACATCAAGTTTATGCGGTCCCTTCGCACATCGATGCCGACCAATCCCTCGGCAGCCACTGCGTCTGTGTGAAATGCAATTCCTCTGGCCTCTGCCAGTTCTCCTATCTCTTGTATTCTCTGGATCGTTCCTATCTCATTACTTGCGTGGCCAACGGAGATGAGAATGGTGTCGTCTCGAATCCGCCGCTCAATCTTGGCTGGATTCACTCTCCCATACTGGTCTACAGGAACCTTCGAAATCTCAAAGCCGATTGAAGTCAGATACTTTGCAATATTGTGGATTGAGATGTGTTCAATCTCCGAGATGATTATGTGATTTCCCTTGCGCTTGTTCCTCAGTGCATATCCGATCAGTGCCATGTTGTTTGACTCTGTGGCACCTGATGTGAAGATGATCTCGTCAGGGTCCGCATTGATGAAGCCAGCTATGGTCTCCCGGCCCCTTTCAAGGGCCTCGGTGGCGACATCGCCTACGTGATGCAATGCTGATGGATTACCAAAGTGTTCTGTAAAATAGGGTGACATCTTCTCTACGACACGGGGGTCGACAGGTTTTGCCGATTGATAGTCCATGTAAATGCTTCTCATCAATTCCACCTCTAGAACCACATTGTGGCATCAGCCTCAAGCACCAAGTCATTGAGCGTTGCAGCACCCACAATCTTCAGACCTTCCACTAGCTCGACATCTTTCCATCCAAGCATTTGCTTTGAGGCCTCGCAGACATAGACCTCGATTCCCATCTCGAGAGTCTTTCTTAGCATGTCACCGAAACATGGGAACGAACCAATCTTTATTGATGCTGCCATCTCAGGTGTTAGAACTCGCAGTGCCTGACCCAAGTAGTAGACCTTTGCATCGATATCCATCATCTTTGCAGATTGTGCCAACACAAGAGGAGAATACTGTCTCTCCGGGTCGTTGCTTGTCTGCACATACAGAATGCTGCTCACTTTGTTCACCTTATTTTGTTCGTCTGATTAGAAATCTGTGGACGCCATCTTCAAGAAGCTCGTACTTGACGATCTCGTGACCTGTCCGTTTGGCGAAGCGCTTCAAGTCCTCTTCTGCCGCGGGGTCGTCAGCGATCACCTCAAGTATCTGCCCTACCTCTATCTCGTCAATTGACTCCCTGGTAAGGAATAGTGGCTGTGGGCAATACAGCCCTATACAGTCAATTGTTTCAGCCGGCTCTTCTGACATCCTTAACACCTAACCATTGTTAATATTAGTTACAGTCTGTTACTTATAACGATTGTGTTGAATGAGTTTCCAAGCCGTTCATACACAATGATAATGAACAGACCAAGGCCATCTAGTGCCATGACCGCAATCTCATTTAAGGCAATTCATAGTCGATTCGATGATGTCAACTGCCAAGAATTGTCGTGTTGCCTTCATGTGGAATGAGGGTTTCGAACGATTTGACAATGGACCCAGACACCCTATTCGCAATGGTCGATTTCGCGGCGTTCGGGACTATCTTCGCCAACAGGGCTTTTTCCATGACGGTTTCGCCACTGAGATGATCTCGAGTCAGTTGCCGGTCTCATTGATTGAACGAGCACACGACTCATCTTACATCGACACGGTAAAAGAGATCTCTCGGACGGGAGTTGGGGCGATAGATATCGACACTCCTGGATTTGTGGGAATCTATGACACAGCACGATGGCTCTGTGGGAGCACCACCACGGGTGTCATGGCAATTCTTCAAGATGGCATTGACCACTTTGTTACACCAACCGGGGGCTTTCATCACGCCTTTAGTGACCATGGCGGGGGGTTCTGCGTGTTCAATGATGTTGCAGCCTCAGTACTCCTTCTACGTGACAATGGTCTTCGACGCGTTTTGATTGTTGACCTCGATGTCCATCATGGCAACGGAATTCAGGACTACTTCTACAACGATCCAAGTGTCATGTACATCTCCCTACACGAGGACCCTGACTGGCTCTACCCACATACTGGCAGAGTTTCAGAGATTGGTGCTGGCGATGCTGCTGGGTACACAGTGAACGTCCCAATCCCAATGGACAGCGGTGACGACGTCTATAGGTTCGCCTTTGACGAGATTGTTGTTCCACTTGCCAATTCGTTCAGTCCCGAGTTCATTCTGTTTCTGCCGGGGTTTGACACACACTATCTCGACCCACTATCTCATACGGTGACGACCACCAACTTCGTACGATACACGACTGAGTTCATCCATGAACTTTCACATCGATGCTGCGATGGCAATCTGGGAATAATGGCTGGTGGCGGTTACCACGCAGACGCACTGAACTGGGGTGTCGCCACTGCAATGTCGGTATTGACCGGCCACATGTACCACACCCCACCTGAGAGACCCCCTATAGAAGACGACGATGAAACATGGGATGAAGTGCGTAACACTGTCGACCAGATTAAGAGAACAGTATTCCCAATCCATAATTTGTAGCTGAACTGGCAATACAATTCTCTCGCCTTTGATATGAGATACTTTTTTCTACTATACTTTCTCATTGCAGGTGGGTATGATTGGCGTGGAACTCCCCTTGCTCCGAGCAATAGCCGATGGCTCAACAGAGGCCATTGTGGTCGTCAATGACAAGAAGAAGATAGAGTATGTTAATGGTCAGTTCTGTGTTCTATTCGGTTATCGGTCGGACAAGATATTGGGCAATTCGCTTGATTCTGTGCCGAACTTGGCTCTTGTAGCCAAGCGAATCGAAAATGACCTCAACGCTCTCAGGGAGTTTCCATCAAGATCGACCTTTACCCTATCGGGTGACGAGCTCTCAATTTCGGAGTCCTGTTCTATTCACATAGACTATGTCACTATTGACGGGTCTCTCCATTGCATTACCCGTTTCAGCCCAGAGTCATATGGTTATGTGTCACTGTTGCCATCCGAACTGGATCCCACGTGGATCATTGAGAGTCTTTTGGATGGCGTTGCGATTGTGGACGAAAAAGGGCACTTTACCTATGTGAATCCAGCATTCTGCCAGATGATTAATCGGTCGAGCAAGGATCTTATCGGCAAGAGATGGGTTGACTTCACATCCCTGCCCGACGAAGACATAGTATATGAAAAGGTCGCACTGCGTCGGATTGGGGAGGCTGAGCGCTACGAGGTCGAATGGAAGCTGCCCGACGACTCGCTCCTGCCCACCTATGTGTCTGCCGCACCCTTCCATGACAAGGCTGGTTCATTCAAGGGGTCCATCTCTGTCATCACGGACATTACTGAGCTCAAAGATCATGAGAACGCGCTAAAGTTCTACATCAGTCTCTTGACCCATGATATTCCCAACCAGTTACAAGTTGTTCTGACCGCAGCTGGTCTGATTGACACTGACCTCCCCCCATCCTACGTTGAGGAGGCCCGAGTCACAATCACAGAGGCTGTCGAACGTTGCAACCGCCTCATAGTAAAGGTCAGACGAGCCGCGAAGATGAGAGACCTGCCAATTCGAGAGATGAACCTCTCGGAAGTTCTCCGTGAAAAGATACGCGCTGTAGAGCGGGTCTATCAGGCGAAGGTCCATCTTGACAATTTTGATGAGTCTGTGATGATTCGGGCTAACACGTTGCTGGGTGAGTTGCTGTGGAATCTTCTGGAAAACGCGGCGCGCCATAATCCAAAACCTAACCGTCACATCTGGGTCCGCGGAAAGCCAGAGAATGAATACTTCTCAATCTCAATTGAGGACAATGGTCCTGGCATCAGTGATGCAAAGAAAGAGATACTCTTCGATGTCACACGACGTACAGGTGGTGTGGGTCTGACACTCGTTGATCGCATGATCAAAGAATGCGGTGGTTGGATTGAAGTACATGACCGTGTTGAAGGACGGCCTGACCAGGGCTCAAAGTTCATACTCTATTTTCCACTGGCAGAATAGACGTAGTTGACAAGTACGACAGTCTAGTTCCGTTGAGCAAACAGGTTTTCAATCCTTCTGAACAAACCGTCATAGAACTTCTTCTTCGGAATCTTATTTATTTTAAAGAAGTTTGTGTCAATTCGGTATAGGCTTCTTCTGATTCTTCTAAAATCATTGACGCCGCGTTCTATTAGATATCGCTCCAGTACATTAGTGACCTCCTCTGGAAAGTCATCAATATACTGACATTTGCTAATCTGAATGTGGAACAATGTACTTCGTAGAAGGTCGTCCCTACTAATACTTTCTACTGACATCTTGTGGTCCCCAATAGGACATATTCATTGTCAGATTAAAAGGTTATAGGAAAAGTGCTCGCCTATGATCTTGAGTCACTCGTCATCTTATGAGATGCACATATATTCGACATTGGTTCACAAAGGTCTGGTGTTGAGATGCGGATAGCTTCAATCATTGACATAAGCCTCGTTGATGTCCCAAGCATCCCAGTGACTGTGATCTTCACTGGTGGTTGCAACTTCAACTGTCCCTATTGTCAAAATGCCTCCCTAATACCCTTGGATTCTGGATCAGAGCGGGAGATAGCCGAGGTCGTACGCGAGACACGGGACTATCTGTCAGATGGGTATTGCATAACTGGTGGCGAACCAACCATCCATAGAGCCCTCCCCGAACTATTGAAGGCGCTCCGTGCGACGGGTACGAGTCACATAAATCTCAACACGCAAGGATCTGTGCCGTCCGTTTTAGAGACGTGCATACCTTTCCTCGACTCGGTATGGTTTGACATGAAGGCTGCGCCTGAGAGATATCAGGAAGTTACCCAGTCCAAGTCAGATCCTTGGCCACGGGTGCGCAAGAGCTTTGAACTACTACTCGACTCGGAAGTCAAACTCTGGCCACGCACTACCTATGTTGGAAATCTAATTACGCCATCAGACATCCAAAGGATATTTGAGTTCTTCAGCGAGGTCGGTTTTCAAGGGCCATACCACATTCAAAACTACATCCCATCTGAGGGAGTTCGTTCGGAATATGCTTCGGCTCTCACCACTGCAGATCGCTCAGAGGTCGAGGCTGCAATTGTCAATTCTCCCCCTGGAATAACAGTGCACTTGGATTGGCGCTGATGCGGCAGCCATGCATTTGCAAGATTTCCCACAGACAAGCTTTTAAAAGCCACAACCATGACCTCTTTTTAGTAAAAACCAGTTAACGACTGGGAGCTTCTGGAGCGTAATAGAGCAATGTTTCGCACGCAAAGCATGGAATATGACAGAGCTATTACAGTATTCTCCCCAGAGGGACGACTATATCAGGTCGAGTATGCAACTGAGGCGGTACGTCATGGACCTCTGGCTGTTGGCGTGAAGGCCGTGGACGGTGTTGTTCTTGCAGGTGAAAAGCGTGCACCCCATCCTCTTGTTGATGTTGATACCCTCAAGAAGATTCTACTCATTGATGACCATGTAGGTACAGCTATTGCTGGTCTTCATGCAGACGCTCGGAAGCTTATCGATAATGCGCGAGTTCAAGCCCAGATCAACCGACTGAGCTATGACGAACCGATCTCCATTCGTTCACTCGTTGTTGATATCTGCGACATCAAGCAGCAATATACACAGTTTGGCGGTGTTCGTCCATTTGGTGTATCACTTCTTGTGGGCGGCATAGATGATGGCGGTCCGCAACTATTCACCACTGACCCCTCAGGCTCATTCTGGGGCTGGAAGGCCACAGCAATTGGCAAAGAGTCTGATGCAGTCCGTGACTTCTTCAATGACGAATACAAGGACGGAATCACACTTGACGACGCAATAAAACTGGCACTGAGAGGTCTGCTGAAGTCGCTTGAGGACAAGGCTGACGTCGATGTCAGTGAGAAGGCAAAGCTCGTAGAGATTGGTACAATTGATACGACCAAGAAAGTGTTCCGTATCCTATCGCACGAGGAGACCAAGGCACATCTCGAGTCAGTACTGGCTGCATAGAACAGAGTCTGTAGAGCACTAATGTGCTCTATCTTCTACTTTTCTCAATCAACTGATCAACTATCATGCTGGCTATGTCAATGCCTGTCACTCTTGACAGGGCACTCCATGAAGGTGCAGCATTAGCCTCAATGACGCATGGTCCATCCTTCGACTCGATGATATCCACTCCGGTGTAGTCGAGCCCCATGACCTCCGCAGTCTTAATGGCGCACTCCTCATATTCCTTGCTCAGCGTGGTGAGTTCCGCTCGACCGCCACCATGAACGTTGGTCCTCCATTCTCCCTCGACCCCCTCTGGGAGATAGCGATACATTGCCCCTACAAGTTGGTCGCCAATGACGAAGGCTCGAATATCCCGATTTGGTTTCTCAACTAACTCTTGAATGTAGAGCACCTGTCCCAACTGATGAATGAACTTCATTGCTCGATACGTGAGCTCCTTGTGTTCTGCGTGGATAGCACCCAGTCCACGAGAGCCGATGAGCGGTTTTATGATGACATCTCCCACTTCATCAACGAAGTCGACAGCCGCCTCAAGATTCTCTCCAATATACGTGCGTGGTACGCGGATTCCTGCCCTGTGCAGAGCCGTCAGGGTGGCATACTTGTCCTTTGCGCGGCGGAACGAGTAGGCTGGGTTCATCACATATATTCCAGCCATCTCAAAGTGTTCCAGCAGACTGATTCTGTAAGTGATCTGGTCACTGTTTCCGAAGCCGACAGTTCGAACAATGAGGCCAGCCATGTCCGAGATGTCCTCATCTTCAAGGTGAATGAATCTGCTGGGAATCTGTGCAGCAACATCCGGCAGACGAATGGGTTTCACATCATGGCCCTTCGCCTTCATTGCCTCGATGAGGCTTCTTGTCGCCCAGTTGTTCACATTTTCGTGATAGGAAATTCCCAAGAGCATCTGTATAGTTCCTCTGTCTTCTTTCAACGCTCGGTATTGATACGCATGACCACGGCGGATGTCTTGATCAATTCGTAAGAACCATGCTATCGCCTGTGATTTGATATATAAGGTGAACGACATGGATATGGCGGAGGAGGTCTGTAGGTCCCACTCTTCCTCCTTAGACTTGTGCGTAAGTTCTCCTTCTTAGTAGGCACGCAAGGTCACTTGGAAAAATGCCCCTCAATTGAGACTATCGTGTCCTCATACAACGGCAGGTCTACGATGAATGAGTTCAGTTTGAACACGGGAACAACTGGCACCCCATCATGAAACGTCAGGTCTTCAACCAACCAGGTGACAAGAACCGGGAATATGTGATAGGTCCCGCTCTCGAGTGAGAGCTTCCTGTCGAGCCTCTCCAATTCCTCTGAGAGCTCAACTGCCCGCTGCTTCTGTCTCTCCGCAGCGCCTCTGAGTGCTGATGCCTTGCCCCCGCGAATGTTCCACATCTTTGCATCTATTGCAACAATCATGCGAGACCGTACTCCGATGACATCAATCTCCATCCCTCTAACTGAGGAGTCGCCCCTTCGTCGAAAACTCTCAACACATCTGAACTCATTCTCGTTCAGTATTGCAGCCACGAGACCCTCAAAGTCCTTCCATGTCAAGTTGTTGACGGTCCTCTCTATGCTGCCCCCCTTTGACACAATGGCTATTGCAATCTCTATTCGCTTTTCTCTTCCAACCTGATACTGGCCTGGGGCACTCTGTCTTATCGCAAGATCCTCTAGGGCGTCAACCACTCTTGTAGGTGGATTGTTGATTGTGCCATCATTGCGACTGAGCCTTAGAATCTCATGCAGTATAGATATATCACCAGACATCAATATCATGTGAGA
>JAGSHP010000357.1 GCA_029855925.1 Candidatus Thorarchaeota archaeon
GTTCGTAGGGTTTCTTGCGGCGGCGGGGATAGGGACTATCTTCAACGTTCTGACACCAAAGGTACTCTCGATCATCATAGACCAGGTCATTCCTACGGGCAGCTTCCCAATGCTAGTGACATATTCGCTGCTCTATCTAGGTCTACTTGCCCTCTTCATGTTCTTCGACATACTGGGCAGGTATGGTGCTGTTCTCTCTGCCCAACGAGCAATCTACGAGCTGAGAAGAGACCTCTACGAGTCACTGATGGAGAAGGACCTCACATTCTTTGACATGAATGAGACCGGGCAGTTGATTGCACGCGTCACGACCGATGTGACGACCATGAGGGAGTTTCTGGCTTGGGGCTACAGGGTCATCTTCATAGGTATCGCCACACTGATTGGAACATACATAATCATGTGGTCCATCAGCCCACCGTTGACGATCTATATGCTGGGCGCTCTCCCGGTCATAGCCCTGTTTGGGGTGGCCTTCGCAAAGCACGTACGACCGGTCTTTTACAGGGCAAGGGAGAAGTATGGGGAGCTGAGCTCTGTCCTGGCTGAGAACATTGTGGGAATCAAGGTAGTCAAGTCCTATGCTGCGAGCAAGAGAGAGAGTCAGAGAGTGGAACAGCACAATGAGGAGTTCAGACGAGTTGTGACAAGAGCCTATCGTCTGGCGTCCCTGTATCAACCACTACTTCCTGCACTTCTCGGAGTCGTCACGGGAGCACTGATCTACTTTGGCGGTAGCTCGGTCATCACAGGCACACTGACCGATGGCGAGTTCGTGGCATTTGTGGCACTGATTGGAATGCTTGTCCTTCCGGCGAGGTTCCTCAGTTGGGGAATTGGGATGTATCAACGGGCATCTGCCGCGGGCGAGAGAACGTTCTTCATTCTGGACCACGAGGACCTGATTGTAGACCCTCCCGATCCAGTTGAGATTGACGGAATGAACGGAAGCGTCGAGTTCGAGAACGTCACATTCAGTTATGATGGGGACAAGCCCATTCTTGATGGGGTCTCGTTCAAGGTCGATGCAGGACAGATTGTGGCACTGCTTGGTGGCACAGGCTCGGGAAAGACAAGTCTGGTGAACCTGATCCCAAGGCTCTACGATGTGACTGGTGGTCGCGTGCTTGTTGATGGAGTAGATGTGCGAGACTACAGAATCAGAGAACTTCGCAAGAACATTGCAATGGTGCATCAGGAGCCATTCCTCTTCTCGACCACCATCAGGGAGAACATAGCATTCGCCCGTCCAGATGCCACTGATGAGGAGATAGAAGAGGCTGCTAGAGCGGCAATGATCCACGACTTCATAGTAAGTCTTCCAGACGGTTATCAGTCAATAGTTGGTGAACGAGGGGTCACTCTCAGTGGCGGACAGCGTCAGAGGATTGCCATTGCCAGGGCACTTCTTGCAGACCCGCGAATACTGGTGCTTGATGACTCGACAAGTTCGGTGGACGCCAAGACCGAGCTTATGATTCAGGAGGCGCTTGAGAACCTCATCAAGGGGAGGACTACATTCATCATAACCCATCGCATGAGCACAATACGGAATGCGGACCTCATTGTTGTCATGGAGAGAGGCAAGATTGTCGAGATTGGCTCACACGAGGAGCTCATTGCCTCTGGTGGGATCTACGCGGACATTCATCACACGTTGACGAGCATGGAAGTGCTTGCTCAGCAGGAGTCATCACCACGGGGGGAGATTGCATGAGCAGTTCACTGGACCGACAGGATGATCCCGATGCGCGAACGTATGACTATACAGATAGTCAATTGATGGGGCGAATGGTCCGATACTTGCGCGTGTATCGTGCAGCCTTTGCTGCTGTTGTCATCTTGGTCATACTCAACATCTCTACAAGTATAATCAGTCCATTTGTTCTGAGATATGCCATCGATGTGGACTTCGCCAGTGGAAACCTCTCAGCTCTTGCCCAGACTGCATTGCTCTACGTGGCTCTGCAGATCATCGTATGGCTCACAGGATACGGCATGAACTACGTTATGGCAGGGATGGGACAACGGGCTATATTCAATATTAGACAGGACCTCTACAGGCGATTGCAAGTGATGTCACAGGACTTCTATGACAAGTCCGCGAGCGGTAGAGTCATCAGCCGACTCACAAATGACATTGACCGAATGGCTGAACTGCTGAATGGGGGTCTCATCAGTACCTTTGCACAGATCTTCATCGTCATTGCAATCAGTGTTGTCATCTTCTCGGTCGATGTGCAACTAGCCCTGGTCACGCTATCTGTTGTACCAATACTACTCGTCTCCACCATCTACTTCCGTAGGCGCCTCAAGGAGGCGTATCGTAAGACCAGAAAGACCATCTCTGTCGTGACCTCGAGTCTCGCTGAGAGCATCTCGGGCGCAAAGGTCACGAAGAGCTTTGCACGCGAGACAGAGAACATTGCCCAGTTTGATGAGGTGATCACAATCGATTACCGGGCAAATGTTGAGGCTGGAAAGGCACAGGCCACATTCTTTCCGGTGATACGTTTCATCAGTGGAATTGGCATCTTTCTCATTCTTGTATTTGGTGGACTTCGACTGATGGATGGGACCTTGACCCTGGGCACCCTTGTTCTCTTCATTCAGTTCACTCAGCAGTTCTTCAGACCCATTCTTGTCATCGCAAACTTCTACACGAACGTTCAGAGTGCATTTGCAGGAGCGGAGAGGGTATTCAACGTCATCGATGCAGAACCAAGTGTGAAGGACAGGACTGACGCAATCGATCTCACGGATGTGAAGGGTCACATTCGCTTCAGGAATGTGACATTTGGATATGATCCAGACACCCCAATTCTAGACAACTTCAATCTCGAGATTCAACCCGGAGAGACCGTCGCTCTTGTCGGAAACACAGGGGCAGGAAAGACGACAGTTGTCAGCCTACTGAATCGGTTCTATGATGTGCAGAGCGGATCCATTGAAATAGATGGGGTCGATATCCGGTCAGTCAGACAGGAGTCTCTTCATTCGACCATTGGACTTGTTCTTCAGGAGCCGTTCCTGTTCATGGGCACAGTCAGGGACAATATCAGATATGGGAGACCAGATGCCACTGATGAGGAGGTGTTGTCCGCGGTAAAGACCATAGGCGCACTCCCGATCATACAGGGTCTCCAAGATGGTCTTGATACTCAAGTGGGTGAGCGTGGAGGGAGACTGTCTGAGGGTGAGCGTCAACTCATCAGCTTCGCGCGGGCATTGCTCGCAGATCCACGCATTCTCGTTCTTGATGAGGCGACGAGCTCTGTTGATGTGTATACAGAATATGCCATCCAAAAGGGAATGAGGTCTTTGCTCAAGGGCCGAACCTCCATAGTCATCGCTCACAGACTCTCAACCATTGTAAGTGCCGATCGCATTCTTGTGCTGGAGGCAGGAAAAATAGTAGAAGAGGGAACACATGCCGAACTAATGGCATGTGGTGGTAAGTATCATTCCCTCTATAGTCTTCAGTTGCAGTCGAGACCTGCCTAGACGATCCAGTCTGGGTCCCAACCATGTGTTTCGCGACGCCAATCGTGTCGAGGAACTCTCCATCGTGGCAGATGGGGAGGACGACCAATGTCTGTCCCATGACGCGAAGGCATGCTGATATCTACATCAAAGACCTCGTCATCACAACAACCGCGAGCGTGGTGTGGTGAGGTCTCAAGTACGCCGCCCCGTCGTCCGAATATTCGGATGCCGTTCTTCCCAATTTGAACAAGGGAATTACTTCCAACAGCATAGGTCAGATCTTGGTACACAAGAACGAGCTTCTCATTACTGAGAACAAGTACCAGGCCCGAACTCGTGACTGTGTGGCCGATGAGAATTGTCGTCCCTAAAGAAGGCACTCTTGTCTTGTTGAACTTGGTTTCCTCCAGAATGGCTGACGCCTTCTCGCGAAAACTGGTAGCATCCTGAATTCCAGCCGTCTGTAGATCGTCGGGACTTGCCTCTTGCGACGCCTCGTCCATGTTCACTTGACCAAGGATTATGTGAAATCCCTCAAGTTCATCAGTGATGGACTCCCCAACTGCACCAGCATCGGTCTCTGCAATCACGTCAACCGCTATGCGGGCATTTCCGAGGATCACTATTCCAACGACCTTCTGTTCGTGAAGCAAGTGCGCCCAGAGGGAGTGCGGTTGGAGTTCCACGACTGCCTTCTCAGTCGATAGTGGCTGGCATTGACGAGTAGTCACCATCACGGTGGAATCGACATCGAGGTTCATCTACCAGTCATCCTCCTCTTCCTCGGAATCAGGCGATAGTTCGAACTCGTCATCAGTGTCCTCTACAGGCTCGTCGGGTTCTTGCCCTCTGTTGTTGACCTCATCGGTCACGTCCGGCTCCTCCTCGATGCTGTGATCCTTGCCGGTCTCCTCGAGGGGCGTCTGCTCACGTTCCACTTGGCTCGTCAACCACTGGGACAGACGGTACGCCAGACGACCAGGAACTGTGATGTGGTACGTTCCGCGCACTGCACCCTTGATAATATAACCTGCATCAATTAGTGGCGTGAGGTGGTGCGTCAGAGAGCTCCCCGTCTTTCCGATATAGGACTCGATGTCATTGAAGCTCTTTGGTCCGTCCTTCAGATAGTCAAGGATTCTAAGTCGTTCCACGTTCCCCAGAGGACTGATAACTCGAGCAATCCGCTCCGGCGGAATTGATTCAACTGCCTTTCGCCTCTTGAGCCTGCTCTTGGAGAGAACACGACGACCCGGGGGACCGCGCACACGGATATCTATTGGTTTGATACTAGACATCGCTACTCGAATCTGCTCTCCGAGCCCAGTCATCATGTCCTCAAGGCTCTCTGCCAGCGACTCCAGATCAATCACGGTTGGTGGTGGTTCTGGAGGGTGAGGGGGCCTGTGTCTGTGGGGTGGCCTGGGAGGGGCCCTGCGATGGGGTGGCTCATGGGGAGGAAACTCTCTTCGAGGCGGTCTCCTACGTGACTCACTTCGATCCGCTTGCACTGCCTCTCTCTGTCTTCGCAATTCTTCAAGCTCTTCTCGTAGAGACTCTTTGATTGCACGGATCTCTTCTAACTCGCGTCTTAGTTCATCTTTTTCATCAGGCATTTCTTTCACCATAGTCATCATTATTACTACTACTGTACAGTTCTACATTTCCTTATAAGTTTTCGGTAAAAGTACAGTTTATGGCTCGAGAGAAATGGGACCTGCCTGCGTATGCTCAATCAGCTGAAACCGCAATATCGAATTTCATATCAAGGAAAGATGCCCGTAGTAGTGAAGTGACTCATTCAATGTTTCGATTGACTCAATTCTAACTAGTTATGCAGTGGACACCGGCACGAGAAGCGTCATCACAGGAAACAATTAGAGCTGTTTAAATAAACACATAACTGTACCTCCCTTGAAACGAATAGTTGTAAAGGTTGGATGATAATGGAGGAGCGAGAGAGCGAGGCTGCAAATCAACCAGTTGCCTATGATAATCCAATAGATGGTATCTTAGACATCCTTAACCAAGGAACTACAGAAGAAACTGATACGACATCCCTCTTTCTTACAGAGGAGGGTAAACACTTTGCAGAACAAGTCAAAAAACAGAGTTCATTTACAATAATTGAAATCATGTTATCTCAATCATTTGAAATATTCGCAAAGTCTTGGCCAAAAATAGTTCAAGTCCTATCCGAAAATAGAGTGCAGAATTTTATTAAAGAACAAATCGAATCCGCTCAGGAGTTGGATGAGGAGATCAAGGCTGCACTAATTGCAGTTCCCAAAATGCTCAAGACGGATTATGATGAGGGCGAGCATCCAGAAGAAGACGAAATAGGAGAAATATTTGGGAAGATTGCATGTGAGAGATTTATTGGTTCACTGGTATTTGCCCTCTATTCATTTATTGAGGCATATATCAAATCAATAGTCACAATGATCGTCGAAGATGAAACATCTAGACAACAATTCATAAACTCATGGAATTTGAGGCAGGCCAAGATTTCGTTGGGAGAACTTGACGAGCTATCAGATGACAAGAATACTATGATAGTCGAAATCATCTGCAGATCCTTGTCGGGAAATCTAGTGAAACGAATGAAGAAGATTTGTGAGGCGCTAGATTGCAAACAGGACTTGCAGTCTCTGTCTCTTATACACATCT
>JAGSHP010000385.1 GCA_029855925.1 Candidatus Thorarchaeota archaeon
GAACTTGGACAAAGTTGGACACTTATAAACAATGCGTCTAGGCAAAAGGCATGTTTTCGGTATCACAAGCAGCACACCGACTCGGTGTCTGCACCAAGACCATTCGGCGATGGGACTCTGCCGGAAGACTCCGGTGTCACAGGACCCCGGGCGGACACAGACGTATCACCCCTTCGGAGATTGGTACACAAGTGCCATCGTAGATTCGGTATCGCGCCGCTCATCATCACGGACATGGGTTCCGGCCTGAACATGAGCCACCCTCTTCGTCTGTCCACATCTGTATCGACCGATTCAATCGGAGAAGAGTGGGACGCCATACTGCCTGAGAAACTCCTTCAGGCCCTTGAGGACCGTAGTGAATAGGGAGTCCTCAAGCGCAAAACCGCTGGCGGACAGCCATTGTTCCATAATCACTTCAAGATAATCAAGGTGGATGCCAACCTCCCGCAGTTCGCTGAGCGGGACCCTGGGCCGACATACGATTTGGTTCTGTCTCTCAGAATCGAAGAGATGCAGTTCGAGCCCATCCGGTCCCGCCATCCAGCAGACAAAGGAATATCTCTCCCCTTCCAAGGTGCGAGTTTCTTCTGTAACAGCATCCTCATCATCTGCCAGTGCCTGCCGAGTATCCAGTAATAGATCATGAAGTCGAGGATAGCGATCTGCATCAACAGCCAGTTCACGGAGGTCGGTGACATCGTAGTCGGGTTCATACACGACCCCTGCCTCTTCGTCAACCAATGTCTCAGCCTCCATCAGGATACCAAGACGATGGAGAGATAGCGGAACGGTCTCCAGCCTCTTGACCCAAGAGTCCGGAGGAGCAGCTACCTTGAGCGAGAAGGTTCGGGCATTGGCCTCTTGCACAATGATGGCGAGCCGCTTGGGACGCCCACAGGAGAGATAGGCCCGGCAAGTAGATGGTATTCGATATATGTCCTCTAGAAACCGGTTCTGGCGAAGGACAGGACGAAGAAAACCAAGTTTTGAGTCAAGGGAAATATCCTGAAGGGACCATCGGACTCGATGCCCGTCACTTGTTTGATAGGGGCCGCCCCGTCGTATGGGGTCACGTAGCAGCCGGATAAGGTCACTGGTCCGTTCGAAGGTGAGGTGGTCGTTCACCCCTTCACCAATGAGTTCCACATCGTACACGGCAGCCTCACGATCCACCTCCACAAAACACTCCACACGAATGACATCATGGAGTGACCGGGTCAACTGGTCCAATATCCTGTTTACCTTGTCGCCGATATCGGGAGGATTCGGTTCCAATGGCACTGTCATCAGCTCCAGCTTATCAAGAAGCAGCCAGCTCAGTGGTTCTATCCCCCCACTGACCCGATTATGTCGAAATAGTAGCGGGATCCATGCCGGCCCCTCATCATTGGGGATGTGGACCCACAACACTTGGTCAGTACCAATCTGGTCAAGAATCACTGCACGCCGGTCCGTGGTCGTTCGTGCTCGTTCCACGGCATCCATTAGTACCGCTGGTTCCGTGACACATGGATACCACGTCTTCCTATACCAGTGGCGATCGACATCCTGTATCAGTGCGACAAGGGGTGGGTCGGTCAGGAGCACAAGCCACCACTCCGGATTCGAGTAGTCACCGGTGAGGATGAGTTGTCCATGAATGATGTGCGATTGCACAGTTGTCAGAAGTTGGTTGAGTCTGGCACGGAGATTGGAGTACAGGGCATGCACATCGTACTTTGTATTGATTGCAGGATCGGGTGGGAGCCCCATTTGATAGAGTTGCCATTCCCCAATCCCCCGCCAGAGCTTGACCGCAAGCTCGGGATGTCGAACATCCTGCTGGTCCATAATGGCCAGTACTAGCAGAACGAGATTATTCCCATATAGACTCAGTAGGGCGGGATGCTCCTCTAGGACTTGAAGTATTGCCATCTTGTGTTCGTGACTCAACATGTCCACAAGCCTCTCTCGAACTGGAGCGAGAGCATTCCAGACCCGATTACGCCATCCATCAGTCCGGATGAGGGTCACGACACCCTGCAGGGTCTGATAGAACATGTTGCTGTCAACAGGACCTGCGAGCACAAACTCACACTCGTGTCTGATCTGCTCAAGGCAGGCGCGAAAGACAGAGGTATACCGACCGTGCTGGAGCAAAAACTTTGCTGTAGAGAGCACTCGTCTCACCTCCCTCTGTCGTGCATACAACGAGTCCAACTGAAACGAACCGTCCCCGGCATAGACCGGTGCCCGACGAGACACATAGGTCCTTGGTACAGCAGAGTCCATCGTGCGATGCCGCCAACTCCTGGTGATCTTATCGGGTGTGGAGTACTTGCTCTGACTCAGGAACGAGTCTGCAATTTGCGGACGTAGGATCAACCGCTTCTCCAGATGATCATATTCCTCTATCTCGTTGATAGGTGGTAGGGTACGGCATTCTAGGTCGGCATGTGTTTCCGCACCAGACTCTCCCCCGATGGTTGTGTCCCGATACCGGCGCAGACTGGGAATTAGGTCCATAGCGCAGGCGAGCACTCTTTCTGTATTGGCGACCGGTGTCCGAATATTCGCAAGCATAACGCCCTTACCGTACATGGGCGTCCGCAGCCCGATGGACTCATCCAGTGTGCTCCTGTCGAGAACGGGGCGTCTGGTCATGGTAGCAGCACGGAATCGTGCACCCCAGCCGGATAGCTGCGGTACATGGATACTCGTGTACCACGGAGAACGTCCCGGAGGCAGAGGCAAGTCTTGGACAATGATTCTGACATCATCCGCCATGGGAGCACGCCAACCAAAAACGCGCGGTGGAAGGGGAAGATTCCACAGAATCTCATCCAGAACGGCAGCACGGGGCGAATCATACGGCAGAGGTCTAACTCCACGTCTCTGCCAGAAGGGTGCCATCCGTGGGTCAGGGGTTCCAGTGTCCAGCCAGAGTACCTCAAACCCAATTCGATCCAACCCTCGAACAAGTCTTTCTTCAAGGACCCGAAGGGCATCGCCGGTAATGGGGCGAAGTCGAAACAGGTCGTTCCAGCCATCAAGTACAACGATTCCTTGTTTATGTTGCTGGAGTGCAGCGGTGATTTCCCGCTCGATGACGGCAAGAGTATGATCGGCAGGCTGTCGAAGAAAAAGCTCTATACTCCTGTGGAGGTCGATGAACTCAATGCGATCCAATAGATCTTTGAGCCGTTTCAAATGTGTCCGAGAGACGGCGTGACGAATGTTTGCTGCAGTGAGTCCGAAACGAGAATACATCAATTTCCTGTGTATCGCTGAGGGATATATACCACGTAAATCAAACCACACAATTGGCAAGTGGCCCCGGCGTAATTCGGAGAGTTCGTTCAAATAATGGAGTAAATGCCATCGGGTCGCCACGGTAGCAGCAGCCACACCATAGGACACCGGAGACGCAACTGCGACATACAGGGTGAAAAACGCATCATGTTCCTTGCGGTGTTTGAAGGGGTTTTGATCTGGCAGTGCCGTTGGTGGCCCTGTTCGGGAGTACGCCATTGATAGAACCCCCTCTGGCTGGGGGGCCGGTGGAAATATCACCGCTGCAATTCGAGCGGTCGAAGGCGTCACAGAATAGAGCATCCTATTTTGAGAGTTGGTGGCCCTGGCGGCAAGATGCTCGGTCAGTCCTTGGAGAAGAAGCAGAAACTGCTGATAGCACTCCTCCTGATCTTTGGCAGTGTCCATTACAATCACTCCCTGGTGGAGCAGTTTTGGCGCCTGCCCATCATCTCTACTCAGGGTCTTGTATTCCTGTAGAATGGCCCGGGCGTACCGATCGAGTTGATGTTGGGTGCTGAGTGTCGGTGTGGCAAGAACGACCCGGTCCCACTCAGAGTCGGTGAGCGGCCTGTGTTCCAACACCGGATGCGGGACTCGCGTGTCATCCTTCTTGGTGCGTGGGTGTATCCCGATAAAGGTGAAATCGAAGGCAGACTTGGTCTTCAACTCCAACACTGCAATGGGAGTCCAGAGCACTCTCGACTCAATCTCTCGACGAATGAAGAGAACCAGATCTGCAGAGCCCGCACCCTCATTATGAACAGGTAGTTCAGCCACTATGAGTGTATCAGTGGGATGGTCGAGGAGGGTATCACCGTGAAAGACCACCGAACTAAGAGATGCCGGGTGCGGAAAGGCGCTGAGCAGAACACGATGCCAGTCGTTGCCCTTGTGCTGAGCCACAGTGTTGAGTCGATTCATAAGTTGGTCCACATCTGCAGATCGAATGGTTCCACAGTCAATCTGATCGAGAATGGCTTGCACCTGCCGGACCGCCACTGCATCTTTTAGCTCTTGTAAGGCGCGTAGAGCAATCTGCTTTAGAGTCTCTTTAGTACCGGTGGTAGTGTGCTCCCGACCCATGCTGCCCATGCGCTGCCCTTGTCCGATGCGTCTTCCATAGACTGTCCGGATCTCAAGGACAATACTGCGCAACACTCGATCTGCCTCTGGATAGAAGTGCTTCCGGCCCCGCTCCCCTCCCGTATAGACATATTCAAGAAACGGACTCAGTTCGTGAATAAGCCTGTCGATGTATGCTTGTGCCTTGGTGCGAGGAACATTGTAAATGAAACATTGTCGACATAACTCTACTACATGGGCACGAATCATGTCCACAAAGTCCAAAGAGGGGAGTGTGGGATGGGCAAGGAGCACACGAGGATGGCGGCGGGATGCCGGATATCCTGTTCGCCAATAGGTCCTAATGGCATCATCAGGTCTGCGTGTCTTGGCCAAATGTTCGTTGAGCACATCAACTCGTCCATCAGAATAGACACGAATCTGATATCTCTTGGGCTCCGGGAATGAATAGCAGGTGACCGCTAACTCTCGCAGGCGTGCTCCGGCATAATTCAGGAGAGCATTGAGCGGACCCACATGACCATCTCGCCACGAATAGACTCGTCTGCGTTCCGAATTACCATACCGCTGTGTGCTCGCCCAGACCATCTTGAGAAAAAGGCGACGCATGTTCGACTCAATATTCCTGATCGGAGAAAAGTCGCGTCTGTCAGTTGAATACCTCTTGCGTGCCCGGGCCCATAATGTTATGATGGCATCAACATATCTCTCGGTGGTGTGATTTTTCCGGTCTCGTGCCAATTTTGCCACTGCCGAGAGCCCTTTGTAGATCGCCTTGGAAAGGACCGCATTGGGACGCTTCGCCTCTTTTGCCATAACTCGCATTATTGTTCCGATTGTCTTGTGTTGCCAATTTATTTAATATTTTCGAGGGTATTTGGAACTCAAAAATCGTGTTCCTTTTAGAATTATGAGAGAAATTTTACATTAAAAAATTATTTGCTTGATAAACTTATAAGCGAGTGTGGAGAATATATATCCTGATGAGAATGAATGAAAGGAGAAAGACACCAATGAGACCAGCGCAGCGTCATCCCTGTACGCATAAGCAAAAGAAAATGGATGACAAACTTATAAGGGCAACAACATCGAGGAACTATCTCATTGAGTCATTCTCATTGAACTCAGTCACAAGAACAGTGAACAGGAGGGGACAAGGGCGTAGACCCGACCCACAGTATAAAAAGAAGGCAGATATCAAAAGCATAATTAGCGAGATTTCAGGCAAAAAAATCCAATCAATTGATCTTACGACCGTTATCAAGTACTTTGAGCAATACGTAGAAACAGTGAACATGATCCTACAACGAGTGTATGAGACTGCAGAAAAGGCTGAGGGTGTGGGGAAGGGACTGTGTGAGTATCGAGGTCACGGCTACACATTTCTCAGAGACCTCATCCCCGGGATCGCGTATCAAAAGAATGAGGGATTCAGAGAGCTTGTCTTCGAGCGACTTCATCGGAATGCGCTGGAACAGGCAGCACGGATCATAGAGGCGGATTACACTCGCAGGCAGCTGGTGACAACTGCCGTGAGGATTCTGCACGAACACGAAGATTTCCTCATCAAGATGACAAAGAACAAGAGAATACCCCCTGAGCTTGTGAGAAAGGTCCGGGACGAGACTGGAGCGACTAGAAAAAACGGGTCTGGCTTTCACTACGCATTGAATGCACTGAAGCAGGTCAGGCGTGCCCTCGATGTGCACATCCTTGAAATCCTGGAGAAGGAGAAGGGCAGGCGGGGGCGGCAGCGCTTCCA
>JAGSHP010000173.1 GCA_029855925.1 Candidatus Thorarchaeota archaeon
GCCTGGGCATCTTTACCAATCGCAAGTATCTCTTGAGGCGTAGTGCCATCATCCACCAGCTTGAGAGACTTCCACTCTGTGAGTTGCTGGCTCATGCCAGGATGTTTGAAGACCTTGACCAAGAGGCCGGGGCTGCTTACCGCTATTCTGTCTAGTGTCACCACATAATGAGCAGAAACAATGGGCTTTGGTTGTGTCCAGGCTCTGGTCAGATCTTGCTCAAAACGCGCTATTAGATCAATGATAGAATGTACAGTGTTGCGCAGGAAACGAACGTGTTCTGTATCAATCTCCAATTCGTCGTGAAGAGCGAGATTGAGTAGCCATTCCTCAAAGAGAGTCGTGAGCAATTGTCGGGGGTTTTTGGCAAGGAAATAATCGGTGCTCTGAAGGCGTTCAAAGGTCTTGATTGCATGCCTCAGGTCTTCGCTGGAGACCGTTACACCTGCTGCGGTCATGTCGCGTGCGAGTTGTCTCAACTTTGACTTGGTCCATGCTCTGCGAGAACGAAGAACATCAACAAATATTGTGCCGTCTTCCACTCCAGCAAAGGAGTACGATAGTCGCCAGGGCAGTTCGTTCGCGCCATCCATACCCTTCAGTTGAAATCTGAACCGTACATCGCGAATAGTAAGAAGAATTGGATCCATTATTGGGTTCTTCTTTACGAAATAGAACGATTCAGCAGTCTCAATGGGTGTACAGCACTGATGGTCTCTCCAAGACGCGATAGCCGGAGACCGATGACCGTAGAGAACGTCAAAGGCTATCCGAAAGTAGTCCACTACAAACGAGGTCATATCATCGGCATTCTCACCAATTGAAGAGTCTGAGAGAATGCGATTCACTCTAGGAATCACGGTCTGCTCAAAGTACAGTCTGCGGAGATGGAAGATGTGAGCGATCCCAGAAGCAGCATCAACTTCGACTGGACCGAAAGGGCCGTAGAATAGCTCTTGAAGTTGACTTCCGAGGCTCATGACACATCTCCCAGCAAACAAGAGAGGAAACGCCCCTATAAGCCTAGAGGCGGAGAGGTGTATTGCCGATAGTCGTGGTCCTGTTTTGTGGACCTATTGATCCTGTGCAGTTGTCACAGATGAATCAGGGTTCTTCGGCATCTGTCTTCTTCTTCTTCTTCTTCGTCTCTTTCTCCTTCTCCTCTCGCAGGAGCCGTTCAACCTCTTCGATGAACTCCTCTACTGAGGCGTGCTCACTCTCAGCAGGCTTGGACGCCTCTATCTCTGTGGGCTTGGACTCCGGCTCAGTCTTCGGCTTGGGAGTCTCCTCAGGAGTCTCTGCTTCCTCGTGTTCTTCTTTGATCGTACCTGAGAACGTGCCACTAATGACAATCTCAGCGGACTGCAAGACTCGCTTGATGGGAATGGGCACGATAAGACCTCTCTGTTCCATGTGAACGAGTATGTCCAGTACCTCTGCCTCAGACTTGCGAAGCATCTTTGAGACTGGTGACAAGATATTACTAATACTGAACTCGCCATTGTCGTCTAGAGTGCTTCGAATGAACTTCAGAACCCTCTCTTCGGTCTTGTTGTCCCCACGGGCATCGGGACTGATGGTATGCGGAAGTACTTTGTCATATTGGAGAATGCCATATAGGGTGGATACAATCCACTCTTGGTCAAAGTTATCCATTAGACCGGTCCAACCTTTCAGGTCAGCCCCATAGTGTTTCTCGAACTCATGTACAAATGCTTGAAGGTCATCCCGCATCTTCTGTGGGAGGCTCTTTTCACCGATGAGGATAGCCATAATGTATTTGCCCTCGCGGCTGTTCACAATGAGACCCTTGTAGTTGATCTCTTCAAGCGAGCCCAGTTCACCGTTCCGCTTGATCTCGCCATACATCGACATCAGTGCAGAGATGAATCCGCTGATCAAATCAGCCTGAATCTGTTCCTCGCTGAACGGATGGTAGAAGATGCAGGTCCCACGGTTCTTGTATATGATCATGAGATGGCGAAGTGAGGCAAGTGCTGTGAAGTACTCGTACTGTGATGTGAGCGTGTAGTCGCGTTCCATCTTCTGGGCCTTGTGACTGGAGCGCCACTTGGCACCTGCGACGATTCCCACAAAGAGTAGCGCGAGAAGGAGGAGTCCCGGTGGACTAGTGACCGTGTCCATTATCTCACGGAGCGGGTCGACCACAACGGTCCGCGATGCCTCTGGAGCCTGAACAGGCCAGTGCTGGCGATCGCCAGCGAATCGGGCAACAACGCTCACTGATGATGCGGGCTCTTCCTCCGGAATGATATAGCTCAGCTCGGCAACGCCATCGTTGTCAGTGAGCTTGCTCTCTGTCACTGTTGTGGTTGCTCCTGAGGCGTACGTGACCGTGATATCAAAGTAGACCAGATATCCCGCAAGTGGGTGACCATCCTGTGTGAGTGTCGCACGCAGGACCATTGGTGCCCCTCGGACAACATTCCCGACAAACTCGAGAACGATGTCTGGCTGAAGCTTCGCATCCACAATGAGCGTTGAAGTGGTCTGAGCTGTGTCATATCCCTCCGCAGCTCCAGTGAAAGTCAAGTCGTAGCTCCCCGGGGAGAGTAGGATGTGGAACTCAACGACATAGGTCTCATTTGCCTCAACATATACCAGTGGATAGTCGATACCCTCAACTGTCAGGTTCACTGAGCCATAAGGCACAGACAGCCCACGATCATCATCGGAGAAGACCACCTCTATGTGGATGGTCTCATTCTCATAGTCGCGATACAGGACCTCGGCACTGAGACTCGTATGAATGGCACGGACCACGATGTCTGTGTCGATGATCTGAGTTGAATAGTTCTCGAGTGACAATGATATGTACAGATTATGTGTGCTGAGAGTGAAGTCAACAGCGCTTAGCGTAAAGGCGAAGCGTCCGGGACTGGGCTCGGAATACGACAGACTGGTCCCAGCCCATGTAAAGGTTGTAGCCGAGGGATGGATAGACTCCCCGGTATGTTCGTTGACGAGATCGAACGTGATATCCATTGTCTGGTTGAGATACATCTCCGAGGGGATCTGTCCCGTGACAAAGTCGATTCGCGTTGGGACAGGTTGCACTGTCACTGACACTGCGGTCATCCATGCCTCATATCCCGCAAGGTCCGCAGAGATATTACCCGCAAGAGTAGTGATTCCTAGATCGTAACCTGTGAGATTCAAGGTGTAGGTTCCATTGCCCAGAGCCGTGAGTGAGTACACCGTTGTCAGAGTGGTCAGATTGACCTCTGCTCCCGTCAGCAAGAGGGAGTCCACATCACGAAGTGTCATCCGGAATTGCACCCACCCATCATGGTAGAGCACTGCATCATCATATCCGCCAATGGTGGTAATGAGAGTACCACTTGTGGGGGTCTCGACAATCTCAACTGAGACTGAGAGAGTCTCATTGGTGAAGCCATAGCGATAGGTCCACACCTGGATCGTGAACGTGCCGAAACCATCGCTGCCATTGATTATCAGCCGATAGACTCCACCACCAATGTCGGTCAGGTTGTACGAAGATCCACGATACGTGGCGTTCACCAGAGCGGCTGTCACGGGGTTGTTCAGGGAATCGAGCAATGTGATGTCAAGGTTCGCAGAATGCGTATAATAGACGGTGGTGGTTGACCAGTTCGGTGTGGCGGTACAGTGGTCCACGACTATGTAGAGTGTTTTCTCTTCCTGTCCCGTATCGTATCCTGTGCTGTTGGCAAGAACTGTTGCATTCCATGTCCCAAGCCCAATGTCTGAGGCGTTGAGCTGGAGATGCCAGCGGTCGTCAACAGATGAGAAAGTGAAGTCATGAACGGTTGTCGTGTTCAAATAGAGGCGTACTGTTGCGCCAGGAACAGGACTGCTCTCATAGGTGTAGATCACGGTGATATTGACCAGTTCCGCATACGTGGCGTTCAGGTCGGAGGGGTTCTCCCAGATCACTACGAACGAGTTGGGGGCAAGGGTGATGTTGACACCACTGGTCGTATTGGACTGTTCCGTATAGCCATACCTCCACGCACTGATGTATGCAGAATAGACGCCAATCCCCAGATCTGAGCCGGGAATCGTCACATTCCAGACTGCGCCCGTGTACGAGAGGGGATAGGTCATGCCTTTGATCGTGACATTCACAATGGCTGAACCAGCAGGCACATCCCCACCACCATATGTATAGTCTACCTGAAGGTTGAGCGAGTCCGTGTATGGAATCGTCACGTTTGCGGGACTCCACGTGACAGTGATAGAGGTGGGCTCGTTGTAGACTGTCAGGGCCTGGGAGGCATCGAACTGCGCCTCATAACCCGACTTCGAGGCACTGATATTCAGCAGATGCGTTCCAAGTCCGGGAGCATCTGTTCCGTTGAACTGAAGCCAGTAGACACTACTACCAGAGTCATAGTGCATGGTCCACGTTGTAGAATAGTCCGTCACAGTGACAAGTGCGCCAGCAATGGGTGTACCGTTGACGAAGCTGTACTGGACGGTGAGGTTCGTACTCTGAAGATAACTGATGTTGTCCAAGTAAGGTGCAGACCAACCCACGGTCAAGGGTTGTGTGTCGTAGGTCAGGACGACATCAATCGTAATGCTCTGGTTCTCAATGGCAAAGCCGCTTCCGTTCACTCGTACCTGATACGAGCCTGCAGAGAAGCCCGCAGTGCTGATGGTCGCGGTCCAGTTACCATTGGATTGGTCAGACATATCCGTCCATGGTCCACCATCAAACGAGTAGACAACCGTGACTCCCGCATAGCTCCCATCGATAGGCTTGGGCGTGTAAGTGTCATTAAAGTATACACTGATGTCAAAGGTGCTGTTCGTGTATGCCGCGATTGATGAATCATAGGCCTTGAGTGTAGTGGGATAGTAGACGACGAACTCCTTTGTCAGATAGCCCGCCTCTGTCCCGTTGGCCCAGTAGACCTCGATACGGTAGGTCCCATTGGTCGTTGTGTTAAGGTCGATGTCCCACGTGTAGGTGGTCGCACCATTGATAACGGTCTCATTCGCGGGGTTGGTGACGCGTGTGGTATCATACCAAATGGTCAGGTTCGTGGACCCAGTCGTGGCATTGACTGAGAGAGAGTCTTCAATCGTGTTCGTGATCACGAGATCATCAGTTATGCTCACAGAGTCCAACGAGAGGATCCCAGTCACATAGTTTGGAGCGGTACACGTCAGGGTCCATGTACCATTGGTCATACTTGAAGAGCGTACCACGGTCCCGAACGTCTCATATGAGCTGTGGTTCGTTATGCTTGTCACGTTGTAGAGGCCAGTGGTGGTCCAATCGCTCTCTATGCTCAGGTTGAGGTATCTCTGCTGAGAGATGATAGGATACGTGACAGTCGATGACAGGTTCCACGCCACATCACTCCCGCTCGCATCAACATTCCATGAGGGCTGAGCGGGGACATCGCGTCTGTACCAGAGGGTGAGATTGTGATATACCGTGACTGACTGGTTCGAGTCAAAGGCAATCGATGTGAGACCTGATGTGTTTGTCCATGAGACCGCCCCACTCAAGACGGGTGTGCCATTTGCTCGAAGCACAACCTCAGAGGGTTGGAAGAGAAGTGGTGCATTGGCGGTCTTGTTCCAGGGAATGTAGGTATAGTTCAGTAGCGCCTCTGTACTATATGCGCTCCATGTCGAAGACTCGGTGTTAAACCTTCTAGTTTCAAATGCACCACTGGGTATATCAGAATACCATCGAATTACAGGATAGAATCCTCCGTTCTTGATGAGCGATGAACCGTTTATGGTCACATAGTATTGCGTGTTCTCATCCAGTACCACCGATAAAGCGCTCACATTTTCCCAACCCGCCCCAATTGCAGCTCTTGTCGGCAGGTTTGCATATTGTGTGATGTTTGACGAGGGGGTCTGATAGTTCGAGAGCACTACATAGTAGGCCCAACCATGTTGAGCTGGAGTATAGAGTGGACTATCATAGTAGAATGAATAGTTCAATAGAGAACCGTTGTGTGGCTGGTTATAGAACCCCTGTGTCAAGGAATTGTAGTAGTATCCGTTTACGGAGTCATGCTCATAGATCTTGAACTCATAAGTATCCTTGTCCACACCAACGACCTCTCTCTCCGCGGCCGCAGTGAGGTTTGCAATGTTCATATCAACCCGATACAGCGTCCAGCCCGGAAGAAGATATGGTGTCAGGTCTGTGGTCCCATTGTGTTTTGCGGGTGCACTGTATGTGTTGAGAATAGGGAGGGTGAGCCCTGAGACCTCTCGTGAGAAGTATTCCACAGCCGTGTTCTGCACCCCCTGCCCCTGCGCAGAGGCTACGGCCGGGGGACTCTGGTACAAGGGGGTTGTTCGACTGATCTGTGGGTCTTGATCAGGAATGCTCATTGTGGTCACGGGTACGGAGCTCGGTATCAGGAAGAGAAAAGCCAAGATCAGAGCGACGATTGCCAGCGGGGATTTCATAGTTCTCACTTTTTCATTGCGTTTCAACGACACATTGGAGAATGTGGCGCCGGTCTGTCCGTGCCGCGGGGGAACACGGGACAGCTTTGATCTCTCAGAGCCACCGCCCACATCTTGTAGGTACATACGTGACATTGTCTGTTGGTGGCCACGAGAAATAACAAATCCAACGGTACTGATATACTTATTTCTAAGTGGAGTTGGACGTTGCACTTGAAAAATACGTTTGCAATGCAAGTAAATGTATGTCGTATACCTGTTCAGTGATATTCCGACAGCGTCTCCTACCTTTCGCATTCTGCATGACAGGACAACTTGGAGAGGTGAAGACGAGTTGTCTTCCCAAGTGTCCCCGAATATTCCGTGACGACCTTGGACGATCCTTGGAATGACGTTGTCCCGCGCGACTGTTCGCAAGCGTTCGCAGCCATGCTCATACTGATAATGTAGTCGCCACGGAGAGGGAATCCTGTTCGGTCATGATGATCTGGTCAGTGGCAGAACATCAGAAGCCTTAACTATCAAGAGTACGGA
>JAGSHP010000336.1 GCA_029855925.1 Candidatus Thorarchaeota archaeon
CTCAGACCGTCACCGTCAGTGTCGTTCAGGTTCACATCAGTGCCAATGTCAATCTCGGTCTTGTCATCGATTCCATCAGAATCGGAGTCTGACAGGTTTGGATTGCTTCCGTAGGTGTTCACCTCATCTCCATCGCTCAGTTGGTCGCCATCCGTGTCCCAGTCTATAGGGGAGGTGCGCGATGTGTAGATCTCATAGTCGTCAGAGAGTCCATCCGAGTCCGTGTCCTGACGCGTCGGGGAGGTATGATAGACCTTGTACTCGTCATAGTCACTGATTCCATCATCATCTGTGTCTTTGTCAGTGGGGGAAGAACCGACCAACTTCACCTCCGTATAATCATCAAGACCATCATGATCGGTATCGGGGTCGGTTGCATTACTACCGTATCCATAGAGTTCCAGACCATTAGATAGACCATCGCCATCATTATCGAGGTCGTAGTCAGAGGTTCCGTTTGCATACGTGCTGTAGAGGGTCGCATTCGTACCAAGAATTTTGACCTCAGAATAGTCGTCAAGACCGTCACCGTCAGTGTCTTGTTTGCTCACGTTGGAACCGTACTGAACCTCAGCAAAGTCGGTCAGGCCGTCAGAGTCTGTGTCATTCGAGTTGGGGTCGGAGTTGTAAGTCATTACCTCTTCGTAGTCCGTCAGACCATCATCATCCGAGTCCTTGTCACCGGGGGACGTATCGTACAGGTCAATCTCCTCACCGTTCGTGAGTCCGTCGCCATCAGAGTCGTAGTCGTAGTCCAGTACGCCAGCATGGGTCATATTCGTCGTTGGGTCGGTGTTCGTGATCTTGACCTCAGTGTAGTCATCAAGACCGTCTGAATCTGTATCGTTCAAGAGTGGATTGCAAGAGTAGTCGTTGACTTCTTCACCATCTTTCAGACCGTCGCCGTCTGTGTCCGCGGAGAGGGGTTTGGTGCCAAGTGCCACCTCTGCACCGTCATTCAGACCGTCATTGTCTGTGTCCGCTGTCAATGGATCGGTTTCGCCCGGGTCTACAACACCATCAACATCGAGGTCCTCACCCAGTTCACCGTCATCCCAGTGACCATTATGATTGGCGTCGTAGTAGCCATCGTAGAGGCCATCTCCGTCAGTGTCCGCATTGGTCACGTTCAGACCAACGTCTACCTCTAGGCCGTCACGGATTCCGTCGCCGTCGGTATCCCAGAGCGTGGCATTTGAGCCATAGGTGCGTATCTCCTCCAGATTAGTCAGGCCATCATGGTCTTGGTCATCCTGTGCATCTGATATGCCATCGTTGTCCGAGTCATCAAGCAGCGGGTCGGTCCGTGTTAGCATGAGCTCTTCCCAGTCTGTGAGCTGGTCATTATCGGAGTCAGCATCGAGAGGCAGCGTCCCCGCCTCAAACTCTTCAATATTTGTTAGATTGTCATTGTCAGGGTCCTCAAGGCCATCAAGAGTGCCATCGTCATCTGTGTCATTGTAGAGAGGATCGGTGTTCGTCCGCTCTACTTCGAACCAGTTAGGCAGTCCATCAGCGTCATTGTCATACTTGTCGTCGCGGGGCTGGCCTACGCCGTGAGAGTAGGCATTGGTTGCACTCGTATTCGTGATATAGAGCTCTACGCCATTGGAGAGTGTGTCACCATCAAAGTCCTCGTCATAGTCGGATATCGAGTCATCGTCACTATCTGCATCATTTGGTGAGGTTCCAAGAATATTTACTTCATCACCGTCTTTGACACCATCACCGTCCGTATCAGGATTTCGTGGCAACGTGTGTGTCACAAACAGCTCTTGATAGTTGGTCAAACCATCAAGGTCGGAGTCCTCAAGATCGTCATTCTTTCCATTTCCGTTTGTGTCCGCCTTTGTTGGATCAGTCCGGGTCAGGTATATCTCCTGTCCATTCGTTAGATTGTCAGAGTCATAGTCCCAGTCATAGTCATTTACCGTAGCGTTGAATGTGTACGCATTGGTCGCGTTAAAGATTGGATACCGGTCGACCTCGTCCTTGTCGAAGATTCCATCACCATCCGTGTCTGCGAGCGTTGCATTTGTATGCCAAGTCTTGACTTCAGCCCCATCATCTAAGCCATCACCATCCGTGTCTGTGAGGGTGGCGTTCGTATGATAGACGAAGATCTCCTCAGCATCAAGGAGTGTATCGAGGTCTGTGTCATTCGAGTTGGGGTCGGTCTTCCAAGTGTGTACCTCGTCCCCATCGATGATTGTGTCGTTATCTGTGTCCGCATTCGTCGCGTTCGTGTGGTAGGTGTTTATCTCAGCCCCATCAGACAGACCGTCGTTATCTGTGTCCGCATTCGTCGCATTCGTACCATAGGTCACATACTCATCATAGTCGTTCAGGCCGTCACTATCCGAGTCTGCCTCGGTGGGATTGGAGTGAACGATATTGACCTCTTCAGAATCGGTGAGTCCGTCGTTGTCCGTGTCTTCCTGAAGTGGACTAGTCTTCCATATCTTGACCTCATCACCATCTGATAACCCGTCGTTGTCCGAGTCCGGATCGAGGGGGTCCGTCCCTACAGAGATCTCCTTCCAGTTAGCCAGACCGTCACCGTCCTCATCATCATAGTAGTCGGATGTGCCATCACCATCCGAGTCGACATCATTGGGGTCGGTCTTTGTGATTCGGACCTCCTGAATATTGGTCAGACCGTCACCGTCATTGTCGTCCTGAGCATCATTTATTCCATCATCGTCACTGTCGGCATTCATCGGATCAGTGAGGGTGACGTTATTCTCCTCATAGTCGGTGAGACCGTCATTGTCGCTGTCCTGACGGTTGGGGTTCGTCCCAAGATAGATCTCCTGAAAGTCGGTGAGACCGTCATTGTCGCTGTCGACATCGTTAGGATCAGTTCCATACGTGATGACCTCTTGGAAGTCTGTCAGACCATCGCCGTCCGAGTCAGGAGATAGAGGATCCGTATCGTAGGTGAGAACTTCGTCCCCATCGCTCAGTTGATCATTATCAGTGTCTGTATCATTCCACAGGGTTCCCTCGATCAGGGTCTCACGTGCATCGGCAAGTCCATCCTTATCATAATCACGGCCATAAGACTCTACAACACCAGTGCTTGTCCCCACCACGAACTCGTCTATTCCGTTCGAGTCCAGGTCGCCGACAGTTATTGCATCCGAGAGCCCTAAGACGTTGGTGTCAGACACCAAGTAGCCTGATGCATTATAGAGGTGGGCGGTTCCACCCTCAACAGCCAGGAGCTGAGGGTCTGACAGGCCGCCGATGTTGGCTATCAGAGCAGCATCGATTCCTGCGCCCAGTGTTTTGTTCCATTGCAGGTCAAGAGTGGAGTTATAGACCTGCAGACCACCGCCGTTGGTCCCCACAATCACCTCCTGAGGACCGCCGACCAACAACTGTCCCGTGGTCAGTACAGTGACCGGATCGCTCTCGAACACTGCATCAAACTGAGTACCATTGTTGAACCGTGCTGTGACAGTACCGTTCGTGTCGCCGGTCAGTACTTCAAGTTGAGCGTCGCCCACGAGATCAGCAAATGCAACGGCTGAAATGGAATACGTGTAGGTCTGCGTGAAGTTGGTCACACCAGTATTATCAAGAAGGAAGAGCTGCCTGAGCTGCGAAAAGCCAAGGACCTCGTCAAGACCATCCGCATCTGCATCCCCGACTGTGATTGTGCGCACCGCAGCGTTCGAGGTGTAATTCCACAGCTGGACACCAGCGAAGGAATAGGCATAGACGAGGGAGTCATCGCAGCCCGCAACAATCTCGGCATTGCCAAGACCATCGAGGTCGGCTCCAGCAACAGACCGAACTTCATTTGGCAGCGTGACGTTGACGACCACGTTGAGTGCTGATGTCACAACGAGAATGCCATTGGAGGTACCAAGTATCAGTTCCATGGGTCCAGTACCATCCAAGTCATAGACCGCGAGAGCATTGGGAGTCGCCCCTAGATCCAGTGAGCCGTTCAGATTGCCGCGCTCGTCGAATAGGAGAAGAGTGCCGTTCTGGAGTGCGACTTCCACTTCGACATTCGTGTCAAGGTCGAAGTTCCCTGCGCCGATGGCATTGACCTGATTTCCAGAATTGTTAGACCATACCAAGGCGGTCTCAAAGGGGGCTATCGCCGCAAGACTCGATGACCGTCCAATTGGCATGACATGAAGTGCACCAGTGTCACCCCCAGGTGAAGAGATGACAATGATCACAGAAATCGCCAAGGCTGCAAGAAACATATGGGATGTCTTCATGTTAGTTCCACTCCAGATTTTATATCAGTCTTCCAGGGCTTGACCTGGAAGTAGTCAAAGAAGTCTGCCTCAACTATGGACAGTTCTTCAAAGGGCATCTTCATACTGTTCAGGTGGCGGATGACGGGGAGCATGTTCTTCCGCGGGTTGTCCAGGAACAGCTTGACCGTGTTCCTCCCTGCAGATGCCACATATTTCACCCCAGGAATTTGATGTATACGCTCCTCAATCGCCGTATTGAATGTCGGGAGCTCGAGTCGCAGACTCTCACCATGTCCCGGAAGAGATGAGATGAGGTCCTGAGGTGTTCCGAATTGAGAAACCAGACCGTGTTCGAGCAGGACGACCCGAGAACAATAGTCAACGATTTCAAGGTCGTGGCTGATGATGACCATTGTTGTGCCAAGCTCGAAGTTGAGTTCTTTCAGGTAGTTCAGGGTCTCGTGTCGCAGGTGCGCATCCAGGCCGGTCGTCGGTTCGTCTAGCAATAGAATTAGTGGGTCGTGAATAAGTCCGAGGCAGATGGAGACCCTCTTCCTCTCGCCACCTGACAGACGAGAGACTCTCTTCGTCATGAGGTCCTCATCAAACCCGAGAATCATGAGTATGTTGCGGGCTCGTTCCTCTATCTCACGGGGACGCATGCCAAAGTTTCGCCCGAAGAACTGAGCGTTCTGCAGGGCACTGAAGTCGAAGTAGAGACTGAGATGCTCGATCTGCGGGACGTAGCCAACGAGCAGGCTGATGAGCTTGTGGTCCTTTGTGACATCGTGACCACCCACAAAAGCCTCACCCGAGGTTGGACGCACCTGCCCGGTCAGGACACGTAGAACGGTGGTCTTTCCTGCACCCGAGGCACCGATGATTCCAAGGAACTCGCGCTTGTGCGCATAGAAGGAGACCCCTTTCAGCGCCCAGAACTTTCCGAACCTGACCTTCAGGTCGTGAATGTCAATTTCTCGACTAGGATGCGACCCCATATCAGACACCACCTACCCTCTTACTGAGCTTGTTGAATTCCTCCATTGCTCGCTCAAGGACATCGAGCATTCCTCGAATGGTCTCCACTTTCTCGATACGATCAATCTCTTCGTTCTGTATCAGGTCTTCAATCTGAACAAACGCGGCACGAAACATGTTCAGGGTGGTATCGATATCATCAGCCAATGTCTGGTCAAGCTCGGGTATCCTTAGTCGTCGTTTACGTCTGTACCTGTTCCAGACGAGACCAATGAATGTGGAGCCGAATACGCCAACAGCTGTCACGGCAGCCATCTGTGGGAGGGTGAGCAGAGCTCCCGCTCCCGTGGTCGCATTAGTAGTGGGTGGCTTGTAGAACCAGAAGCTGATGCTAGCAAAAGTTCCTGCATGGTCCTCTGACTTCAAAATGAAAAATATTCCATTGACACGTCCTTCATCCCTCCAATAGCTGGGTGCAAACTGGGACGTATAGAGACCATTCTCCACGAAGCCTGCAATGAAGTACGCCAGACTCCCATTGGGAAGCTCGAAGATGATGAACACAGTAAGGTCATCAACAGGATTGCCATTCACATCATGGACTTCGAGATTGAGAAAGACACTGCGCCCTGCAACGTAGTGTGTCTTGTTCTCGGCCAACTGGGTCGTACATGTTAGCGTATTGTCAAGAATGAACGTGATGAGGTTGTCCAGAAGAATGGAATTGTTGCATTTGGACAGATGCTTGTTCATAAAAATTCGGGAGGAACCAAATAGAGCAAGCTGAGAGAACTGATCAAGAAGGACCACCGGTTTGCCATTGAGTAGAACCTGACCAAATGACTGATTGTTCAGGATATAGGTCCCTCCACCTAGCCAGACTGAGTCAACGCCACTACCAAGTAGGGAGCCACTCACAATCTCAGTCGTATTCTCAGTATCATAGGTCCCATTCATCACATATCCGTAGTCTGCAAGCAGGTGGTTCAGTGCCGTTAGATTTGCACGGTCATCGCTATCGCCCATGATGATGATCTTACCGCCATCAGTAGTGAAATTGGAAAGAATGCCACGCTCAGTACTGTTGAATTCCTTTGTGGGGCGCATGATCATGATGCCTGCAAAGAGCATGAGCATGTCAGGTGATAACGAGACTCCAGGAAACTCGATAAGATCCACTCTCTGATCAGCCATTCTCGAGTCGATCTCACTCAGCCCTGAAAAAGTGGTCATGCGAATTGACTCCATGAGATCATCAATCGATGAGAGAGACTCCAAGTCACCCGAAGAGACTCCGAAGGAGTTGGAAGACGCAGAGTCATTCTCAGCCAATGGAAAGCTCATTCCACCGCCTATCCCACCACCCGGGAGGCCCGCACTACCGCCACCCTCTATGGAACCACCCATCATTGCGCCCAGTCCTGAGCCGTGCGATGTGTCCAGCAGAATGAGCGACTTCCCATAGATCAGCGTAGTGTCTAAAGTCACATTTGCAGACCATCCCTGCTCGGTGTTGATGACATAGTCAGCGTGGCGATAACCATCCATGACTATGAGCGGGACGAAGAGCATCAATGAGAGGTTATAGTATCCTTGGACGCTCTTCATTGGTGTGAGGGTCACATTCCCCCAGTCCGTCGCATTCCCAAACTTCGAGACGGTCAGATTGCCCAGTGGAATCGAGCTTGAGACCATCAGGCCATACATTCCAAAGTCCCCAGGAAACCGGAGATTGAATGGGGCGGATGGGAGCCTCTTGGGAAACACTGAGACCGAAGCGATAGGAGTTATGACAAAAAGATCTCGCAAGAGGAAGTCATCAAGAAGGGATGCGCCAGTAGTGGCAATGGTCGCCGCGGGGTTGCTGAACAGCGCAATTGTCGAGGCAATACTGACAGCCACGACCCACGCCGCTGTGAAGATTCCTTCGAACTCGGGAGACCACTCAACTGTAATCGAGACCGCGTGAAACGGCTTGACATCCTCAAACGAGGAAAAGCTGGTAAAGAGTGTCCCCGCGTTACTGTTATTGACGTGACCAATGATCATTGCAGCCACAATGGGTGATGGAGTGGTCCCAATATTCATCACCACTGCACGTGAAACATAGGAGACTCCAGCCTGTGCAATCCGTGGGAGGTCTGCACTTACTACTATGAGGTCACCCTGTTGCTGCATTGCTGTTGACGGTTCAAGTTCCCACATCTTGTCAATAGACTCATCAAGAAGAGTGCGATTCTCGGCAAACCCCATCACAATTGTGACATTGGCCAGCTCATCAGGGCCGAGGACACCGAAGTCCCACTTCATTCCCAAACCCACAGTGCCATCAAAGGTTGTGGAACCGGTAAGATTGTCATTGGTGATGTGGTCCGATATCTCTGAGGAATTGCCCACTTCAAATGCTGACAGAGGCCTGCTTGAGTTGAGGCCGAAATAGAAGTCGTTGTAGTCCTCAGACTGGCTATACACAAAGAGCTCCTCGTTGTTCAAAGCGTACTTTCCGTGGTCGTCATTTCCATCCAGGAAAAGGTCAGGGCTATACGACGCAAACAGACTGACATTATAGATCGGCTCTGTGCCAAAGTTGAGCACCAGAGATGTCAGCTTGTAGCCCACAAGTGGCTCGGATGTTGAAAGGGTCAGATTGTACGACTCTGCCAGGAGAATAACGTAGAGGGAATGTTCATAGGATAGCACACTCACATACCTGTTGTAACCATCAAGCCCTGAAGCGGTATACACCTGATGCATCTCACGTTCCACATCGAACATCATCAGGCTGGTCGGGTCTCCATTATTCCAGCGAAGATATAGCAGTCCCATCAGCAGATGGATGGAACTCCAGTCCTCTCGCTGGTCCAAGGCAACGACCATAGTACCGTAACTACTCAACAGACTAGTGGTCTGGGCTCCATTGCTGTCCGCAATTATCATCCCGGTTGCGAGAAGGGGGATTCCCGTTGTTCGAACATGTGACTCGATAGGTGCCTGCTGTGTCTTGAGGTATGCGACAGCTGCCGGAAAGTCCAAGAGTCCAGCACCGGCATCATTGGCGTCGAAGGGGAGAGAACGTGCAGTGTCGCGAAGAACATTCCCAACCACAATGGGAGTGGTTCGGTCGAATGCCTCCAATAGAAGTGCTGCAGCAC
>JAGSHP010000104.1 GCA_029855925.1 Candidatus Thorarchaeota archaeon
CGACTTCCCTGACCGAGGAGTTAGACGCATTCCCATCGTTCGCGACAATGGTGACATTATCCTCGCCATCCAGCAGGTCGATTTCGACAAGGTCCCGGATGGAGGACTCTTCAGGATGAAGGATCTTGCGAACTTCACTCTTCACAAGAGGGGTAAGGAGGCCGAGTTCCATAGTGTGGACGTCAGCAAGATCCGCGAGAAGCGAGGACCCATCGTGCAGTGGATTCCTCGTGATGGATCTGTTCCTGTTGAACTGCTGATGATCGATGGATCTGTCATAGACGGGCTTGCAGAGCCGTCCATGCATAATATTGAGGAGGGAACGTTTCTGCAGTTCGAGCGCTATGGCTTCGCCAGAGTGTATGAGGTGGGCGAGGTCATAAGGGCAGCCTTTGCTCACAAGTGACATCTCGCTCATAAGAATGACGGCGAGACCCTGCTCAACATATGTCGCCAAAGAGCACAAATAGTGATTGAGCACATTATTGCTTTGTGAATTACAATGGCTAAGAAAAAGAAGTCGAAGAAGTCCATCTCCCCCACAATGTTCAAGCTGACCGGTGCCAGTGCCAAGCTCAAGATTGTGGACAAGAAGAAGGGCAGTTACTACTTTGCCACTAAGGTCAAACCGGAAAAGGCTGTTAAATTGGCTCGTAGTAACGGTGCTGACATTCTTGGTGTTTCACCAGGCGATGTCACCGTCGGCAAGCCTGCACTCAAGTATGATTTCTACTGTATGTACGATGCGATTCTCGGGCTCAAGTTTCTGAGGCCCCGTGTCCAAGAGATTGGAGTGAATGATGAGGTCGAAGGGGTACTTGTCGGCAAGGAAGTGCAGACCCCGACCAAGGGTAAGGAGATTCCCGGCAAGTCTATCAAGGTCACAATGGTTGAGCTCTTTACCATTGAGCGATCGGACTCGATGGTTCTCGACGGAGCAACGGGGGCACCTGCAAGAAGTCTCGAGAAGATGCTGAAGGGTCCTGGAAAGAAACGTGCAACACCTGCATGGATCAGAAAGGTCAAGGTGAGCCCTGGCAAATACAACTCCATTGAGAAGGTAGTCAAGAGTGTGGCCAAAATCGCAAAGAGCGTCCCTAAGGAGGCCAAGAAGGTTGTCGAGCACACGCTCACCTTCAAGAAGCTCGATGGTTTCTACGTGCCAACCTACTACGTCAAGGTGTCTGCTGGCGAGAACTCTCGTGTGATGCGAATCAATGCCGTGACGGGAAACGTTGCAATCAAACTATGATCCCTTATTCTATTCCCTGAGGCGTGCCCCATCCGCCTCCTCCAGGGGTCTCTATTCTGATGATTGTTCCAGCTGGAGCCTCTACTGTTGATTTTGCCTGTAGACGATATTCTCTGTTTCCAAATATCAATACGTTATCTCCGGGTGCGCCCGGCGCGCCTCCATCGAGACCCCATGGGCTGCTATGTCTTCGCTCAGACTGGATGGATATTACAGAAGAGGGTGCAAGCACCTTTATCTCTCGGATGATTCCATCGCCTCCATTCCACTTACCAATGCCGCCACTGCCTCGCCTGATTGAATAGCGCATGACTCTCAGAGGGTAGGAGGTCTCAAGAGCCTCGATCGGAGTGTTGAGGGTGTTGGTCATGTGTGTGTGAATGCCGCTTGTGCCATGATGCCCGCGGCATGCTCCAGCACCTCCTCCTATTGTTTCATAGAATGTGAATTGACGACCTGTCTGAGGATCTTCGCCGCCTATTGTGAGATTGTTCATGGTTCCCTGACTTGCTGCAGGGACTCTCTCGGGCATTATCTTCGCAAGTGCCCCAAATACGGTATCGACTATTCTTTGAGTGGTCTCAACATTCCCCGCTGAGACCGCCGCTGGGTACTCCGGATTCAATAACGAACCGGATGGCACCTTAACATCAATGACCCTCCAGCATCCCTCATTTGTGGGTATGTCCTTACCAAAGAGGGTGATGAATGAATAGTAGACTGCGGACACAGTGGAGGCATATGGGCAGTTGATGTTTCCTGTGACCTGTTCTGCGGTCTTGCTAAAGTCGACATGTGCCTTTCCGTGTTTGAACTTCAGACTGACCGATATTGGAATGGACCAGTTGCCTGCGCCGTCGCTGTCCATGAAGTCAATAAACTCTGCCTCACGCCCGCCAAGATGTTCAATCTCCAGTTTCATTCGCGTCGCAGAGTAGTCGCGTAGTTGCTCAAAAGTGTCAATGACGGACTTCCAACCATGGGCAATCATGGCTTCATGGAGTCTTCTTCCTCCCACGACATTCGCAGCAATCTGTGCCGACAAGTCCCCCAGTCGCTCATCTGGAGTCCGCGTTTCTTCCAAGAGGTCTGCGATGGTGTTTTTCTGAAGTTCTCCGTTTCTCACAATGATTCGCGGTTCAATCAGCACGCCCTCCTCAGAGATGTGTGTTGAGAGCCCTGGCATTGATCCCGGGCTTATTCCGCCAACATCTGCATGGTGTGCTCTGTTTGCCGTGAATGCTATCAACTCGCCGTTTCGGTAGACTGGTGCAATCAGGGTCATGTCGGGAAGGTGTGAGCCTCCATGAAAGGGGTCATTGGATACAGCCATGGTCCCTTCTTTGAGTTCATCTCTCAGCTCTTCGATGGTCGCTCGAACGGACAATGGCATTGCACCAAGATGAACCGGGATGTCCTTGGACTGCGCTACAAGTCTTCCTTCATCGTCAAAGATGGCACAACTACAGTCGCGGCGTTCCTTGATGTTAGGACTGAAGCTGGTCCGTCTCAGCGTATTGCTCATTTCGCGGGCACATGAGATGAGTGCGTTCTTGATTACCTCGAACGAGATTGGATCTTCCATCAGCCATGAACCCTCCTTATGAACAACGTGCCGTCCTTCCTCTGCGTGCCCTCCCAGTCCGAACCAATGAATGTGGTCGTGTCAACCTGCTCAATGATTGCCGGGCCCACGATCTTCTTGTCCACTCCCAATTGTTCTCTTCTGTAGATGCTTGCGTCCACCTCACTACCGTCGGAGAGAAGCAGCTCCCGCATCGAGTAGGGCTCCCCCGGTTCAGCATTACTGTGAATGAAGTCGGGCAGTGTGCTCCATCTGGAGATTGCGACCGCTCTCGCAGTGACCCATTCGACCTTTCGGTCCCGCATCTTGTACCCGAACATGTTTTCGTGGGCGAGTTCAAAATGCTGACGAGAAATCTCTAGCAGGTTTTCCCCTCTGAAGGGAACGTGGACAGTCAGTTCGTGTGACTGCCCGCTATAGCGCATGTCTATTCTCCACTCGATGCTGATGCTCTCGGGTGACGCTCCCTGTTCCTCGAGACTTAGTTGAGCCTCTCGAGTCAGGCTCTCGAGTGTGTTCGTCAGTGCACGCTCATCATCTTGATTACCTTGAAGTAGAATCGTGCGCATGAGGTCCACTCGGAGGTCCGTGCAGAGAAGGCCCAGAGCTGAGGTGATACCCGGAAAGGGTGGCACAAGAATGCTACGAATTCCTAGTGCTTCTGCAATGTCCACAGCCTGAGTGGGTCCGGCTCCACCAAATGGAACAAGAACATATTCCCTTGGATCGAAGCCACGTTCAACAGTGACCTCTCTGATCGCCTCCATCATGTTGAAGCTGGAGATCCTTATGATGCCAAGGGCGGTCTCCTCCGTGTTCATCCCTATCTCTTTTGCAAGACGACCAATCGCCTTTCTTGCGTGCTTGAGACTGAGTTCAAGTTTCCCCCCTAGGAAATAGTACGGATTCAACCTACCAATGACTAGATTGGCATCCGTCACTGTGGCATCTTGTCCCCCAAGATTGTATGCTGCAGGTCCCGGGTCCGCTCCTGCGCTCTGGGGTCCAACATGCAAGACTCCCGCATTGTCAATCCACGCAATACTTCCTCCACCCGCTCCAATTGTCTTCACGTCGACAGAGGGAATCCTTAGAGGCATGCCGCCCACATCGTTGTCTGCACGAACAACGACTCCTCCATCAATGGCGCTGACATCGCAGCTGGTCCCACCCATATCCAGAGATATGAGCTGTTGAACACCTGCACGTCTTGCTATCTCCCAAGCTCCCATGACACCCCCTGCTAGACCCGAGAGAGCAAGCCCAATTGCATGTCCCTTAGTCTGAGAGCTCAGTCGAGTCCCTCCGTTCGATTGCATCACAGTGAGCCTTGCTCTAGGACATATCTCTCTAATTCCATTGTCAAGCCTCTCAATGTACCCGAGCACCACGGGTCCAAGATATGCCTCTAGGACAGTAGTGGACACCCGCTCAAACTCACGAAACTCGGGCAGCACCTGCGATGATGCTACGACGTACTTGTCGTCCAGTCCCCTCAGACTCTGAAGCAGAGCCTCTTCGTGACTTGGATTGAGAAATGAGAACAGGAGGGCAATGGCCACTGCTTGCGTATTTTTTTGTTTTACTATTTTAGATATACGTTCAATCTCCTCTCGCGTGAGTTCTGTGATGACGTTGCCATCAGCACCAATTCGTTCGTGAACCCCAACTCGATAGTCACGATCAACCAATGGCTGTGGTCTCGAGGCACAGAGAGAATAGATCTCCCTTCTATTCTGACGACCAATCTCGATAACATCCTCCAGCCCCTCAGTTGTCACCAGTGTAATGCTGGCCCCTCTTCGTTGTAGCATAGCATTCGTTGCCACGGTCGTACCGTGAACGACCAGTTCTATGTCACTACCCGAGATGTCATTCAACTCGAGAATCTCACGGATTCCCTGCACCACTGCTCTCTCTTGAGCTTCCGGCGTGGATGGTACTTTATGAACGACATAACGACTTGGATTATCACAGACCATGATGATGTCCGTGAAGGTACCTCCAACATCGACACCTAAGACGTACATTCATTGACCGCCGACCTCTTCCTGACCTACTCACTGATAGTTGTTTTGGATGACTAATATATAATATATATTTCGCTTCCAGACGACCAGCAAGATGCCATGTCAAAACGTTTTATTGACACCCGCGCATCTTCGAGCCTGTGTTATTCGATGAATCAAGAATACTCTGCGGTCCTAGTTCGCTATGGTGAGATTGGAATCAAGTCAAGACAGACCCGTAAGTTCATGTCCAAACTCCTGTCCTCTCAGATCTCATCGGCACTGAAAGAAAATGGCATACGGTTCTCCAAGATACGAAGTGAGTTCGGACGCATCTTCATCATGACAACGGACGCGGAGCGAGCCGCAGAGATTGCCGCCCGTGTCTTCGGTGTGGTTTCATCCTCTCCAGTCGTTGTTGTTGATGCCCAGCTTGACCTGATTCTTAAGACTGGTCTGAGTCTTGCTCGTCGGTCATTCCCGCCCGACGTATCATTTGCTGTTGGTGCAAGGCGTCTTGGAGACCATCCATTCACATCTCAGGACATACGACGCAAGCTGGGGGCACTGATACTCGAACAACTGGCGGACCGACACCTCACTGTTGATCTCACATCTCCTCAGGCAAGTGTCTATGTTGAAGTCAGAGACGATGTCGCCTATCTATTCACAGAGACCATTCAAGGGGTTGGGGGGATGCCCACTGGTTCCCAAGGAACGGCTGTCTGCATAATTGATGGCTCTCTATCATCACTCACAGCCGCCTACCAAGTAATGAAGCGGGGCGTGATACCAGTATTCCTCACGTTTGACTCTTCTGAGGAGGTTCGGTCAGCCATTGTCATTCTTGCGTCCTACATTCACGGGATGCCGCTCAAGAAGTACACATTCGATCACCCATCCGAACTGGCCGAGCTGATGAAGCGCCCGTCCGAGGAGGCATGTGTCCTCTGCCGCCGTAATCTCGTCAACATAGCCTCGGAGGTTGCAACCCGCGAAATAGCAGATGCCATCGTCACCGGAGATATGATTGGGTCTCCGGCACAAACACTAGAGGCATTGCGTGTAATTCGTTCGGTCAGATGTGACTTCCCGATCTTTCAGCCCTGTGCTGGCGAGACTCCAGAGTCTGTCCGCGCGATTGCCAAGAGAATTGGTATTGACCTCAGTAGTAGCATTGACTGTTCCTATTGTCGTGATGGCGCCAATGACAGGGGTCCTGTTGTGGGTGAGAGTTTCCCCTCAGTCTCACTGCCACCTCCAGATGAGCAACTGAGAACCGCGCGAATTGAAGAACTGAATTAAAGTATATACCCTCATTTTTTCGAGAAAGCAAAGTATTTAATACCCTATTCTATTGATTGACCATTATCCGTGCTTATATGTAAATATGGTGATTTCTCATGCCACGTTCACGAAAAGATCGAATCATTCCCGTTGCACCGATTGATCGTCTGATCCGAAAAGCCGGAGCAACCAGAGTCAGTGACAAGGGCGCTGAGCGCCTAGCTCAAATCCTAGAAGAAGTCGGTGAGTTCCTCGCACAGAGTGCCGCAGAGATCACTGAAGTTTCAGGCCGCAAGACCATCACTGAGCGAGACATAGATGTGGCCTACAAGCAATGGCGTCGCAGGCTTTGAAATAGCCCTCGATTAGTATGATATATGTGGGAAACTCCCACAGCTCTCGTAGGTGATCACATGGTTAAGGTAGAGCAAGTGCCGGATGGTATCGTTCTACTGTCTGTTCATGAGGTCACTCCTGCATTTGAGGATGATGTAGTTCGTTCTTGCGACATGTTGGACGAACTTGGTTTTCATCAGTACACCCTCTTGGTGACTCCGTTCTACGGTCTCAAGCGAGCAAATACGTTCGAAAAGCACGACTCCTTCACCGAGTACCTGCTGTCAATCGAAAAGGAACTTGCTCTCCATGGCTACTCCCACTTCTCCAAGTCTGGTGCTTTTGATGAGTTTCGCAGACTCCCCTCTGAAAAACTTGAACTTCGACTGAACTCTTCAATTCGCATGTTTACAAGGGTATTTCGTTCGCGACCCCGTGGCATTGTTCCCCCTGCCTGGGTCGCCCCCCAGAAGCTAGTGCAATTGAGCCGCAATCTTGGCTTGAGCTACTGTGTCATTGGAAACCGCGTCTACTCCACAAAGAGCAGGCAGACCTTTGAGACCACGGATCAGATAGTGAGCAGGGGTACACAGAAGGTCACGTTGGGGACAACGCTTGTCGAGCTCGAGCTGGGCGGATCAGTCCAAATTGCACTGCATCCCTCTGATTACAGGCGTAATGACATGTTTGACCTACTCGTTGATTTACGTGATCGTCTTGGTTACAGATTCATGAGCTACTGGGATTTTCTGAGCTCAATATACACAACGTAAATATTTGAGGCAAGCCATGGTAGAAAATTCGAGATAGAGGCATCAAAACGATAGAGATTAGTATCGTTGTGCCATTGGAGAAGTGTCCTTTGAGAGATGTGTGTACTGTGTCGGGGTTGATCAAGTGAGCCCATATCTCAAAATAGATGCCCACGGTCTGATGTTCCACCAAGACGCGTTCACATTTGATACCGTCGAAAAATCGAATAACCCGATGAAATACGGATTCTATTCACAAAATAATCTTTCAAAAGGATATATTACTCAAAATCATACCTGTCCTTGCAGAATCCAATATAGGTTCTCTTGGTCAGGATGTCAGATGAACTTCGGAGGTTCCCACTAATGAAACGTGCCAGTCTAGTTATGGTAATATTTGTAGCATTCTTCTTGACACTCATTATTCCATTTGCCAGTTCACCAGTAAGCACTGATGGGTATGTTCCCCAGTCAAATACTAGGAACCTCGACATCAACGATTCTGGGTCTGTAGTTGAGGCTAGCAACAGTCTCGGTGCGACCTACAGTGTGACCAATGCATCAACTGTTACATGGACAGCTGAGGTGCTCATCAATCAGAGCATAGACTATACTGTCCCATTTCCACAGACTGAATGGCGTCCGACGAAAGTCATCAATCCGTTAGGCGCCGAAAAGACATACTTGACTGATTGGTACTATGAGGGTGGAGTCATCAGGATTCTTGCCTCTGCCATAGATACCTACGGCCTGTGGACGCTAAACTTCGTGTCAATGAACTATATGATCGACACTCTTGTAGGTCCAAGTGGAGGGCCCTATGGAACGACCACAACTCTGACCACAAATGATGTTCTTGGAGTCACGACAACAACACCCTGGGTCACAGGAGCGACAGTCAATCTTGCCCTCATTGATCCGAGTGGTACGGAATGGTATCGAACCTATCTCACTACTACTGGCACGCCCACACACGAAGTCCCATCTTTCAAGTATCGGAAGACCATCACAATCGATCACACAAAGGTCAGTTCAGACCTGACGAACTTCCCAGTAATGATCCGCCTCTATGACTCCGACTTGCATGACACCAACAAGGTGCAGTCCGATGGTGATGACATCCTCTTTGTTCAGAACGGAAAGGTCCTTGATCACGATCTTGAACTGTTCGAACAGAACTACAACTCAACCCATGCAAGACTGGTCGCATGGGTGAAGGCCAATCTCTCTAGCACAACCGATACGACGCTCACTATGTACTATGGAAATCCCGTTGTTGGACCGCAAGAAGACCCAACGGCGGTCTGGTCTAACAATTACGAGGCTGTCTGGCATCTCGGTGAGAATGCCATTGATGAAAGTACGGGCACCGTACACTACGACTCTACGTCCGGCAACTATGACGGTGAGCAACATGGAAATGCCCGTGCGACAGGGTTGGTTGGTTATGGTCAGAACTTTGATGGTACCAACGATGCGATTTTTATCAACGATACAAAGGGTTTGAATCCGAGTGGCTCGGTGACTCTATCAGGCTGGTTCCATCTCGACAGTACGTTTAGCGCATCCTCTCCGACCAGTCAGTTGATCATGGAGAAGTACCTTGACAATACTAATGACATGCACATCGTACTTGCTGGCGGGGACTACAATGGAGGCCCATCACCTGCTGGTTCTCTCGTCTTCAAGATAGAGAACTCAGCCTACTACAGATTTGTTTGGACCAGCAAGAAGTCCTGGAGTTCTGGCTGGTACTACTACTCAATCTTCATGAACGCAAACAATCCGGGCAATTCGCTGATCTATATCAATGGGGTTGATGATACTGGGTCGACCTCTGGTGTTTCATCAGCAAACAATCTTTCTTACACTGCCACCTGGGGCATTGGTGGCGGTGAAATTGATTCCTCTCAAATCTCTGGTGGACGAGCATATTATGATGGCATTCTGGATGAGGTCCGTGTGAGTCTGGGATCCAGGTCAAGCGGGTGGATTGCCACTGAGTACAACAATCAGAACGATCCGAACTCTTTCTACTCGGTGAGTTCGGAGAGCTCGCGTACCTCACCCGACCATACCTTCACCAAGACCATGGACTCAACCGCCGCAGCCGGTGTATGGACCGCTCGCGTGTTCTACAATGACACAGGTGCTGATGTTGATAATAGGACCGGACTTTACGAGCGTGAGTTCATAGTCAAACATGATTCCTCGCTGACTCTCATCTCTCCGGGTGACGCGGTAAGTGATGGGGTCTCCCTTAGGGTTGCTGGAGACATGCTCTATGTTGAGGTAGAGCTGACCGATGATGTGACCTCCGCTCCAATCTCAGGAGCAACGGTCAAGATGAGCTGGTCGGTGTCAGGAACACCGACAAATGTCACCCTTGAGGATTATGGGACTGGCAGATATGGTCTGGCTCTCAATACGACTGATCTCGGCACGAATCAGCGGTGGACACTGACCTTCTATTCCAGCCATCCTTACTATAATGACGCAACCACATCGTTCTATCTGGACCTTAACCACGATACAGAGCTCACATACGTCAATGTGGATACCACTCCTGTGGGACAGGACTTCACTGCAACGCTTGTGTTCCGCGACACCTATGACGATACACCGATTACCGGGGCGTCAATCACATTTGCCAACGGTACACCAGTGACTGTGGTCTCGGAGGCCAATGGACAGTACAATATCTCCCTCTCCACAAGCGGTCTATCCCTCGGAGATCATTGGTACATATTCAATGCGACCAAGTCTGGTGCCTATCTGGAAGATGCCAGTGTCAATGTCACGTTTACCCTGAGGCGTCACTATACTGCAGCATCAATATCAGGTGACCTTGTGACGCCATACGGTTGGAACACGGATGTCACAGTCACAATCATTGATACAGATACTGGCGGAACAGTCGCCATTGGTTCTGTCTCCACCATGAATTTCACATGGAACGGCGGATTTCATGCTGAGGACCCAGCAAGCAGCTTCTCTGTTACGCTGCCCACGAATACATGGACATTGGGGACAAAGGTGGTCACACTGATAGTGGTCATGTCCGACTCGAACTACTATGCCCCTGACAACTATCAATTCGATGTCACGATTCGCAAACACTACACATCAGTATCGGTGAAGGGTGATTTCGTGACACCTTATGGTTTCAATACTGATGTCACGGTGGTCATAACTGATCTTGATGACAATGTTGAGCTGACCAGTACATACGTGAGCAATCTGACATTCACTTCAAGTTATGCCCCTTACAGTGAGAGTTCGCCCTCTGATCTCCTTGTCACGCTACCTACGAACACGTGGGCTCGAGGAACAGAAACCGTGACGCTTGCCGTAGTGATGAGTAGCAACTATGAAAATCCGTCAAATCACCAATTTGACATAACGATTCGCAAGCACTATACCGCTGTGACTGTAACAGGAGACTTTGAGACCCCATACGGCTTCGACACTGACGTGACCATTGTGATCACGGACCTTGACACTGGAGCCGACCTTACGTCATCATCGGTCTCCTCCTTTGGATTCGTTACGACATCCTACGGCTCGCAGAACGAGTCAAGTCCTACAGACCTTGATGTGACGCTGCTGACCAATTCGTGGTCAGTAGGAGTGGAGTCGATCACTCTTGGAGTCGTGATGAGTGGCAACTACGAGAATCCTGCAGACTACTCGTTCTCCATCACCATACGGAAGCACTACACTGCCGCATCGGTGACCGGTGAACTGGAGAGCCCATTTGGCGAGGATACACCACTGACTGTGATCATCACTGATCTGGATACGAACACGCAGGTGGCCGCAAGTGCAGTCTCACAGTTACAGTTCAGTTCGTCCTATGGCACTGAAACGAAGAACAGTCCATTTACCAACTTGGATGTGACATTGACAACGAATACTTGGGGCGTCGGAACCGTCACTGTGACCTTGAGCACGACTCTAAGTGGGAACTACAACAACCCTGCAAATGTGCAATTCACAGTCACGATTCGCAAGCACTACGTTTCTATCTCGATTGTTGGTGACCTAGTGACTCCGTACGGCTTCAATACTGACGTGACTATCGTAGTCACAGACCTAGACACTGGTACGACACTGGGTGCATCATCTGTCAGTTCATTCGAGTTTCAGCCATCTGGATACTCTGCATACAACGAAACAAGTCCTGCTGACCTTGATGTGACACTGTCGACAAACACGTGGACGGTTGGAACGACATCTGTGACGCTCGTTGTTGCAATGCAGGGTGACTATTATGACCCATCAAACTATAGTTTTGATATTCAGATACGGAATCACTACACTTCTGCGACTGTGACTGGATCCCTGACTTCACCCCTGGGCAATACCACTCAGGTCACCGTGGTCATTACAGACCTAGATACTGACTCGACGGTGAGTGCAGGGTCGGTTTCTTCAGTGTCTTTCAATTCCTCATATGGATCTGAGAATCCCACTGGTCCGTACGGCGACTTGGTCTTCACCCTTGACACCTCCAGCTGGAGTGTCGGGGTGGAAACGGTCACCCTCAGTGTCACAATGAGTGGCAATTATGACTCGCCTTCGAACTACGATTTCGACATCGAGATTACAGCTCTGTCAACTCATCTCTATCATGAACCAACCGACCTGATCTTTCCAAACGGTGATGCCTTCAAGATCATCCTTCGAGTTGACATCGATGAGCAGGGACCGTACTTTGGCGATGTTGTTGCTGGACTGACCAGCTCAGACTTCACTGTTCACAACTCAACGTACACCTATCCGTTCACGTTGGTTGAGATATCAAGCGGCAGATACAATCTGACCATAGATGCATCTTACTTCCCAGAGGGCACCTACACGATCACAGTAGAGCTTAATCCGACCAATGCCAGTCTTCAAAGCTCTCAACTGGACATCACCTTC
>JAGSHP010000135.1 GCA_029855925.1 Candidatus Thorarchaeota archaeon
CGGCACCAGAGTCCAACAACCGCCCCGCACCGATAACAACTCGAAGATACTGAAGCCCTTTCAGATTCTTGAATATGGTCCGACTCAGGTAGGTCTTGCCCTCGACCTCAAGTAGTCCCTCGTATCTGGATATCTCGGGCAGGATTGGACTGTTGATGTAGATCTGTCGTGGAGTCTTTGATTTCCTTGACTTGAAGAAGAAACCAATGTCTAGCCCCTGATGGGGAATGTCTATGAACTGTCGCGCAAATGCTCCAGGGGGGACTATCTCCTTTGCCTTTGATTTTGCATAGATTTGAGCATACCGTGAAAACACATCGGGCAGGTCTTTGTCAGACAAGTTCAAACTCTCCTTCTACAATAGATGTGAGGCGTTGGTTATTATCTCTTCTTGTTGTCGTCAATGGTCTATCATTGAAGCCCTAGCTCGCCTCAAAAATCTTATCTAGTGCTTTGAACAAATCATTGCTACGTATCGGCTTAACAAGAAAGCCTGCTGCACCAATGGACACAGCCTCCGCCATAGCGGACTCGTCTGCACTCACAAAAACGATCTTAGCCTTTGCATTAATCTTCAGGATTCCCAGTGTGGCCTCAGTTCCGCTCATGACCGGCATGCGATGGTCCATTATGATAAGGTCGGGCTTGTCATTCATCTCACGGTAGATTTCAACCGCCTCAGCCCCGTTATACGCGTGGGCTACGACCTCATAACCACCCAGAGATAGTATCCTTGACATCACACGATGTAGGAACTCGTCATCATCAACAATCATCACTGTTCTCATCAGTCAGTCCCGTCCTTCTCTTCTTCGATTACGTCCCCCTTCAGAAGATGCAGCACGAACTCAACTCCTGCAGAAACATCACGCGAATCAAGATTACTGACATCGATTCGACCACCCACTTGTTGGACCACCCAAGACGCCAGAGTGAGCAACCGACCAGCAAGACGATTAAGCCCAACCGGGGGCTCTACGGTCAGTAGGTTGAAATCATCGGGAGTCACCGATACACCAGGAACAAAGAATCGAAGAACTGTGTAATCCGGGTCCGCATTCTCGTCAACTGCAAGTTGAACTCGTGCTCTGTTAGGTCTGTTTAACAGCACTGCAGCGGTCAGGATTGCTCTAATCACATCGACAATTTGGTCAATTCCCTTCACGTAGTGTTCTATCTTGGGGAGGCTGCTCATCTCGATAGCATCAGGACCATAGCTGGAGCTTACTTCGGCAAGTGCCTGTCTGATCTTGTCGGTCAAATCAAGTTCGACTATCTCTGCACTGCCTGAGCCGATTTGGATTAGTTTGCTCACATTCGTGATGACTTTCCCCCCCCTAGTGATTTCATCAAGAGCATCATTCATCAACTGGACCAATGTCTGTGGTAAAGACCCCTCAGAAACGGCAAGTTCAATTGTAGAGAGCACTTCTTGATGGATTGAGGTCAGATCGTGACCTAGTATATCCAGTAGATTAGCAATCCTGGTTCGTTCCTCCTTTTCTAGGACCTTCTTGAACGCACCATTGCTGAAGAGGCAAAGAATCAGACCCCGAATCTGCCCATCTCGAATCCATGGACTTACATAGCCACTGGCATCAATGATTGACCCATCGGCTTTTCTAAGACTAAGTGACATAGCAAGCGGACTCATGTCAGAGTCAGCAGAATGGACTAACTCTGACCAGTCCTCAGAACCATGGGCCAGAATCGATTCCACATGTCTGCCAACTAGCTCCTCCGCCGGAGTGGTCAGTTCTGATGCAAGAGCCGGATTAACGTAGCCAATGACTCTATCAGTGTCAACTAGAAGTATGTAGTATCCCGTACCTCTAGCGAAAGAGTCGCACCAACCATTGTCCGCCATCGCTATTCCCCCAAAAATACTGTGATAGCAATAGGTCAAGCAAACAAAACTGTAATATTAGGATTTCTCTGACACACTATGGGGAGCACAGGTATAAGTGACAATATCCTACCATCAGGAAAGATGCAATGGGGTTGTGTAGCAATTGGTAAAAGAGATCCTTGTGTTGCGAGATACGGGAATTCCGCTCTTCCACTACAGCTTTGAGGGAACAAAGAGAGTAGATGTGATAGTGGCGGCCTTTCTATCCGCAATAGGGTCTTTTGCTCAGGAGGCGAGCGACCAGCAACTGCGTGTGATCTCATTTTCAAAAAACAAGTTCATCTGGGTTCAAAGAGGAGACATCTACTTCATTGCGCTCGTAGCCCTCGAGGACAGCACCGAGATATATTATGTAATTCTTCAAGAGATAGCGAATCAGTTTGTCGGACAGTACTACGATAGCCTCCGACAAATCGATAACGACGGCAGTGGCGTGCTTGTCCACAAGTTCGAGGACTTCTCAGATACTATCGAGATGATCCTGCGCAGGTTCGATGGGATTCCCGGTCTGGCCCGAAGGCACAAGAGAGCATTGCTCCCATCCAGACTGGCAACGAAATTGAAGAAGGCGCTCATGAGTGTGGAGGACGAGGTTCTCCTTCGTGGCGCTGCGATCACCAATGATGGATACATCATTGTGACGAATCTACGTGTATATGAGATAGATGCCGTCATGCAGATGATGACAGTCATACTGGCTCAAAGCGGAGAATGCGACCACCCAATGAAGATTGGCCATGAGGCGCTCGATCCAAAGACCACATTCGTTGTCTGCAAGCTCCCAAAATACATCTGTGCATTTGTCTGTGAGGTGGGTCATGATGAAGAGTACCACGCACGTATGGCTCCTTTCATCAAGGTACTTGAAGAGACCCAGAACATCGAACCAAGACGATTAAATCTCGAGGCGTCTGGGAGATATGCTGCATTTCATGACCTAGACCTTGTCGTCACAGTGAGCGACACTTCTGAAGTGATCGACAATGCTAGGGTCCACTTCTCAGGTCTGGATTCCACCTTACGAAAGAACGCTCTCACAGTTCTGAAGAGTCTGTCACAAGAGACCACGGTGGGTGACATTATTGATTCCACAGGACTTGGCAAGGACCAGATAGTAGAGGCACTGGCAGTGCTGGTTGCACGGGGGATTATTCAGGTTAACAGAGTCTATCCCCAGTTAGGCATTCGAGATGAACGTTTCAACGCGTATCTAGAAATCATCGGAATGCCTAAGAGGGACTATGTGGTATTAGACCAGATATGGAACTACTGTAACGGAACAACGTCGATCATGGAGATTGCTCAACAGACTGGCATTCCCACATCACGAATCATGGAGGTACTGAAAAAACTAGGCAACCATGTGACATGGAATACCGAGAACGACCTACTATCATACGACTGAAAGGTGTTCAAAATGAAAGGAAAAATCGTGAGCATACACTCATTCAGAGGCGGCACTGGCAAATCAAATATCGCTGCTAACCTCTCAGCGGTCACAGCTCTAGAGGGAAAGAGAGTTGCTGTGATGGACACAGACATGGCAAGCCCGGGAATTCATATCATATTTGGCAAGGGTCGTCAGCGTCTCAGACATACCCTCAATGACTACCTTCGTGGAGAATGCGACATCGGTGACACGTGTCTCGATCTCACAGAGGAACTGGGTATTAAGCGGGGAAAGCTCTTTCTGATTCCGTCATCGATGAGTGCCGCAGACATAACTCGAATCTTGCGCGAGGGCTACGAGGTCAGCGACCTTCGAAATGGATTCCATGACGTGATCAAGGAGAAGAAGCTTGACTATCTCATCATTGATACACACCCTGGACTGGACCGCGAGACCCTGCTCTCCATGGCTACTGCGGACTATCTCTTTGTTGTTGCCAGAGTCGACGAGCAGGACCTGCTCGGAACGGCTGCGACTCTAAGTGTGGCAAGGAAACTCAAGGTGCCGGACATTCATATTGTGATAAACAAGAAACCGAAGATCTATGAGGACAGGGACATTATTCGCCAGGTTGAGCAGAAGTTCAGAGCAAAGGTGGCGACGATCATACCGCTCTTGCCACTGCTGATAGAGGCGGGGAGTCGATATGTTGTGACCTTGCGGCACCCAGATAGTGAGTTCACCAAGAAGATGGAGGACCTGTATCGCATCTTCGGGCGCTAAGTAGTGAGATGCTGTCTCTTATACACATC
>JAGSHP010000011.1 GCA_029855925.1 Candidatus Thorarchaeota archaeon
CTAGAGGACATAGTCGAGATCAAATGCGAGGAAATGGGGATAGAGTACCTGAAGGAGGATGTGACTAGGAGCCTCCAGAGTCTGATATTCCAAGGAATCGTCTTCGAATCAGGCTACGCACCGGACCTGCTCTATGTGATCATGCAGCCTGAGGTACTCAATGATGCGGCACGAACCATGAGAAGAGAACTAGCAAGAAGAAAATAGGAAATGAGTGCAGGCCGGTTCATCCGGCCAAGCACGAAAGAGAGAGAATTGTCTTAGCTTGCCTTTTTCTCGGCAAACTGGGCCTTTATCCAGTCCTCAAGACCATCTGCACCCTGCAGAGCGGCCAGCTCTTCGTCGAGGTTAGTTGCTTCAATGACAGCAATCCAACCTTTGCCATACGGGTCTTCGTTAAGCAGACCAGGATTGCCCTTCAGTTCTTCGTTGACTTCGACCAGCTTGCCAGTGACTGGTGACTTGACTGGACCAGTCCACTTGCCAGACTCGAGCGTTCCAATGCTCTTACCCGCCTTTATGTCACGGCCTGCTGGACGTAGTCTGACAAACTTGATCTTGCCAGCAAGATCCATTCCAAAGGTCGTAAAACCGAGGCGAACCTTGCCATTCTCTTTCTTGACCCAGAGCTGATCGTCTGTATAATAGAGATCTTCTGGAAACTCAAACCCTTCGTACGTGACCATCTGAAATCACCTATCGAAGGGAACTCTGAAAGGTGACTTAAGACATTTGCCATTTTATGATGAGGACGTTCCTTCCTCGGATTTTGCTCTCATCGCCTCTTGCAGTTGTCCAAGCTCATCAGCATCGACCTCTGCGTAGATAGGTCCCGAGTAATGACAGTCTTCGCAATAGTAGGAGGTGGGGACCAACCAGCCGCTGACCGGACTACGCATCTCGGATAATCGTGTACTACCACAACGGGGACAGACTCTTACCTTGCGCGCCATCAATTGTTCGCCAAGTAACAGTGATACAGGAATGGTAAATGAACTCATTGGTAGAACTATGGAAGGGCACAGGAGATAGTGGTGATTATTACTGGTGACAATTGACTATACGATTGATGACATCACCTAGAAACACCTCCCTTGCCAGGGGCTTTGTCACTGCAGATCAGGCGATACATAGGACCATAAAGAGTGGGGTTTCGGTCCTTGACTCGCTACTTGGAGGTGGCTTGGAGCTGGGGCTTGTCCACTTGTTTTATGGGGACCGCATCATGTATGACGACCTTCTTAGAATGGCGGTCCATGCTCAATTGCCCATCAAGAAGGGAGGGATGGCATCACCAAGCATAGTCATAGACTGTGTGAACATGATTCGAATCGAGACCATCACAGACTGCGCATTAGAAATGGAGCTTGATCCAGATGAGGTCATGAATGCTATATTCATCACACGCGCATTCAATTCCTCGCAGGTCTATGATGTTGTGATGAATCAGCTTGAGCATCTCTTTGACCAAGTTCCCGCAAGACTGCTATTAATCACAGGACTTCCCAGCCTATTCATCTCCGAGGGGGCAACCGGAAAGTCGTTACAGCAGATATCTCATATGACTTCAAAGATCAAGGCATTCACCATGGGTAGGAATATTGCAACAGTAATCACTGCCGCGTCCAGCAAGGATCACAGAGTACCAGTAGGAGGGAGGTCGCTCACGACCAATGCGCAGATTCATGTTCACGTCAAATACAACCGAAGCTATGTGAGATATACACTCGCCAAACACCCAGCACATCCGGTCAGACATAACTCACGCTCCATAAGAACTGAATATGGAACCACTCCGCCGCTCTCGTACTTCTTGAAACAGAGAGATGAGGAGAAGTGAGACGGCAACAACGCCACCTACTCATCCTCACCTGTGAGACTACGTACAAGCTCGTCCACCAGGTCGCGTGACAGGGATTTCGCCTGTTCGATGATGGTATCGATCTCATGTGCAGGCACACCCCGCTCCTGAAGCTGCCGCTTTAATTCCTCAAGTTCAAAGGGACTGAGCCGTTCACTCACGGTGGGCTTGACCTCAGGTTCGACGGCAGGAGTCAACTCAGGTTTGGTCTCTGGCCGACCAAAGATGGTCTCGCTCTCTGGTGGTCGTTCTGGCTCTGGTTTGAGAATGAGCCGTTCCTCAGCCGCCATCTCTTCAGAGGACACGAACTCTCCACTCTCCATGTCGCCAATGCGTTTCTTTGCAGCCTGCTCAAGCTCTTCGAGGATCTCGTCTACAGTCTTACCCTCACGACGCGCGGCGCGTATGGCCTCTTGATGAATGACTTCTTTGACAAAGGCTGCCTGTTCACTCAGCTTCATCTTGGAGATATCATTCTTGAACTCATCAAGCTCCTCGGGTGTGAGGTGTGTGAGCATGGTGAGCTGCATGAGCAACTCGCCCATCTCCGGTATTTCAACAGCGACACTCTCCGCTGGGAGTTGAGCCGGTTCACGAGTGATTCCAACATCTGCATACGTGTCATTGAACAGGTCGGCCAGAATGGCTGGTCGTTCCTTTGCGTCATCGATCGGCTTTGGAATTCGTCCCTTCCGCAATGCTCGAATCTGTCCGTTGATTTGACGGACGCGCTTCGGTACGGACCACACCTTAACGTAGAGTCCGAGAAGCAAGATGACGAATAGACTGATTGGGAGTCCAATTGTGGTGACCTGCTGTATCATGACATCTGTCTGATTCGGGCCCACCTGTACGGCGTACGTGAGTGTGACATTGGAGTAATACTGACGCCCAAGATTCACTGTGACAAGGGCAGTGCCCACACCATGAGCTGTCAAGGTCACAACATACTCGCCAGTTCTTGAACCAGGAGCAACAGTGACTCCCACAACAGCCTCATTATTGGATACTGCTTCAATGAAGTCAGCCTCGATTCCTTGACCATGCCATGTGTCATTGAAGAATACCGTCAAGACCATCTGATCATCATGTGTAAGAGAGAAGGACGGTGATGACACACTGGCTACGTAAGCTGTGGGGACATCGATGATTCTAATCCTCACCGCTACCTCTTGCGTTGTTCTGTTCTCCAGCGTCAACCCAATGATGAGTCTGTAAGATTGTCCGCTTACTGGAGTGCCGTTGGTGTACTCGTAGAGCGACTCATCAGTTGTATCAAATATGAAGGAGTAGTATCCGTTCCCAAGCGAAATTATGGTGATTGGGTGACCACCGCTGAAGGTATCCCCACGGAGCTCGCTCTCGGGCGTCAATGTGGCACCCTCAATACCTCCAACATACATCTCAGTATCGGCATAGTATAATGTGATATTGAGGTAGTCGCCCATTGGTACAACAAGATTGCGGGAGCTCTCTTCAACCTGGTTCCGTTCGGGAGCAACTACATCTAGTGATGTATCAATCAGTTCGAGTGTCAGCTGTACAGCACCATTAGACTCGACATAGTTTACTTTCGAGAAGGATATGGTGATACTCCACTTTATTCCAGGCAGCAAGAGAGTGGTATCCACGGGAACGAGATACGTGCCGTTACCGACAAATATCGCATCTATACCAGTGTAGGGACCCCAGCTGTACCTCGCTGTTGCATTGTTGATGGGACGATCAAAGACCTCATCCCAGTAGATGAAGCTTAGGTTGCTAGTCCATCCCCAAGGCTCTGTAAGCGGATCAGGACCGAACACCTGAGTTGGAATCCGCTTAATCGTCAACGTCATTGTTGTGATTGCATTGGAAAACTGTGCATCTGCAGGTATAGCCCTGAAGGTGATGGCCCAAATACCATAACCGGGTAGAGTGGTATTGAAGTCCAGATAATAGCGTCCGGGATGTGAAGGATCCTCGGTCATATTCCCGCCAATAGAGAGGTCCGAAATATACCATACAACTGATGCATTTGTGAGAGGACTAGATCTGTTTGCCAGCTCGGTGAAGTTCACAGCGAGTCGCACGATTTCAGAATAGAATCGGGTCATCTCCTTGCGTGTACCTGCTGAGGTATCGACTTGAAGGATCGTTCGGGTCTGCTGCAGCTCGATTGTGAACTGGTAACTGGCGGGGTTATAGTTCTGTATCTTCACGGTTATTCGGAAGTAGTAGAAGCCAATATTCACTTGGTTCGTGTCCGAGCCGGGCATCTGCGCCTCATAGTATCCCGGGGTTCCGTTGTAGACGAAAGTGTACGTGATCCCATTCCCCTCAAATACACCCGTTATCTCCGTGATGTAGGTGTTACTAATTGGTGCCGCATTGTAAGTGTCGTTAAGGAATATTGTGACATTTGCACCCTCGCCACGGTAGCTGCTTAGCACAAGACCGGCAGGTTCGATTGGCACGATACTGGACGGCAGTGTCAGAACAATCAGGCTCACCGTGGTTATTGACGTTGAGAATTTGGTCTTTGATGCAGTAATTGATACGACACGTGTACCTGCGTCCTCAAGACCGGTATCAAGGTCGACATAGTAGCGTCCTGGTATGCCAGATTCGATGAAGTAGTGGGTTGTACCGCCCCACTGACAGTAGACCGTAGCACCAGTTGTGAGATTTCCGTGAAGCAGATCCTCGTAATCCACAGTGACACGAACAGTGTCGGTCCAGTTGACTTGGATCGATGCGCTGAGTGCCACTAGCGCGGTATCTATGATTTTCACAGTAAAGCTCGGCTGCACCGATGAGACTGTGTAGGGCCATAGACTCGCAGTGATGTTGAGAGTCTTACTACCAGTGTTAGTGATGTCTATTGTGCTAAAGCTGATGTTGTATACCCCTGGAGATATCTCCACCGTTACCAGATTCACTGGAACCGTTCCAGTGTCAAGATATGTAATGACAAAGCTGGCACCCGATACCCCAATCTCACCATGGTCATAGTCACGATAGTATACCAGCACATAGACATCTTGGCTAATCTGAACTGAAGATGGCGTTGGTAGGTCAGAGGTGAGAACAGCCCAAATGAGATCGACCGACCCGATAAGTTGAATTGTTGTGCGATTTGCATAATAGGGAATTGACGCAGGATCCCAGTGAACTGTTAGGTTGAAATGAAAGTCACCGATACCTGGGAGCACACTGGTATTGACTTTGATTGTATACATGCCATTGCCCGGCGACGACAACCAATAACTCACATCCTCAACCAGATGCGTTTCAATACAGTCAAAGTAAATTATCGCATTATCAATACGCCGTCCATTCGAATCGTCAATGAGGCTAAATGAAATCGTCATATTGTCGCCGACGGGAGTGCTGTCAATTGGATCAATCTCCACCACCATTGTGCGACCCCGAGTTGAGATCCTTAGAGAGGTAACATCATCTGCATAGTAGGGCTCTGTACCCGCATTCCAGTCAACAAAAATCGTGAGATTATAGTCGGTTACGAGGTGGCCACTAAGAACTGTCGAGTTGATACTCAGCTCAAACAGAGAGCCCACCTGAGTCATTACGAAGTCAGTATCACTCAACTGTGTCCCATTGCCATAGATGATGATGTCGGATGCGGTGATTGGGATCAGCTTGCCGTTGATTGTGTCCGTGTACGCGAACGTGAAAGTCACATTGTCGAGATACTTGGTTGAAGACGGGGGTGAGATAATTTCAACATTAGTCGTTCTCTCAATGACTCTGATAGTGACATTTCGTACCGCATTGTCATAGAATGGCTCGCCTCCTGGCCAATTCGCTTGGACTGTGACCGTGTAGACACCCAAGGCAAGGAGAGCACTAGTATTCAGAGAGATGGAATAGGTGCCTGATGCCTCAACATATGTGAAATAAGAGGAGGGGATGCTGCCAGAACTGGTGCGTAGAGTAATGGTGGCACCAGAGATTCCTTGGTCCACATCTAGGTCTCTATAGAACATTGAGAAGTCACTGTATTCCATATATGATGTGGGCAGCGGAGCTTCTACTACCTCCAGAACAGAACTGCGATTCCGGATGCTGAACTGAACATAGAGATCATCCCACCGGTAGTACGGTGAGATGTATGCGTAACTCATGTTTAGATGAAGGTAGTATGTCACGCCCACACTGAAAGATTGGTCATTTGTCTGAATGACCAATGAATAGTGCTCGAATTGAGCTATCCAAGTCAGCGTATAATTCCAAGGAGTACCAGTATCATTTAGTATTTTAATGGTCGTTGAAGAACCAATGTTATCGAACGTTGACTGGTCTTGATAGTAGAGGATTATGTTCAGGGGGGTACCATAACCAACACTACCGACTGGGTCGGATGACAATACGGTAGGTCTATATCGAACCTCAAGAGTGCGAGTTGATTCTAAGCTGAGATAGTAAAACTCACTTGATGTGATATTCAGTTTGAGTGCATAGCTGCCTGGGACCGAGTAGTATGTCGTATTGATATCAACTCTGTATCGCCCATCAGTCAACTCCGTCACACTATAGTAGGATTGTGGAATTGGAGTCGCACCATCATACAGAGTCAGAGTGGCACCAGTAATGCCTGATGTTGAACTGCCTGCAATGTCCGTCCAAGTGACGGTGAAAGTGGAATTGTCAAGGAAAGGTGTTGGCGGCGGGGCTTGATAGTCCAGCAGGGTCTGGCGCGCAGTGACCGTCACGTAGATCATGCGTCCGGTTCTATTAGCATAGAAGGGGGAGCCAGACCAAGTCACGTTGAGAATGAATGACCTCTGACCGAGTGGTGCACCAAACTGACTTGTGTTGAATGACACGGTGAACCGTCGCTGTGCATCATCGTAGGTTAGGGCGTACTCACCAACACTCAGAGAGATTTCCATCTTTGCGGGATCGTAGGCGATATTCACACTAGAGCTGCCAGTGATGTCCTCGTAAGTGAATGAGAACGTGGCATTCTCACCGTATGCTGTTGCGGTCGGAGGAGAAACCGAAACGAGCGTGTCCCGTGAGAGAATCTTGAGCGTGACTGTATCAGTGCGATTCGTGTAGAATGGTGAAACTCCTTTGTCCCATTCCACGTGGACCTCCATATAGATCACACCAACTTGACCAAAAATCGTTGTATTGAAGCGGATGGAATAGTTACCAGGACTTCCCACCGGATCCACTTCCCAAATATCGACTCCAGACATATCGACAGTCACACCTTGAAATACCACATAGACGTGGACGTGACCGCCACCATAACTCGAGTTCGTAATTCCAATGCCACTATAGAGCTCCGAATAGAAGAACGTGTAAGACATGTTGTCCAGATATGATGTGGGTCCTGATGCAATCATCAAAGTGTATGCGGAGTCCTCGCCAATGATGTTGGCACTGACATATATCGATTTGTTCTTGTAAGACTGGACAGGGCCCGTCCAGTTGTAGAAGATGGTGAAGTTTTGAAGTCCGAGTGAATTAAATTGTGCAGCAGGTACGTATATGATGTAGTACCCTTCGCCAGTGTCTGTATCATTGTAGACATAGTACGTCACGACTTGAGTTTCATTCTCAACACGAATGCTGACATATTGCGACCAAATGCCGCGCTGGTCATCCAGATCTCCGTAGAAGAGGCGTATTGTGATATTAGCATGGTAGCTTGTGGGTTCAACGGCCGTCACTAGTCGGAGGTCGGTGTTATGGGTCCTGATTGTGACTGAGATATTGAATATACCAAACTGATAGTTCTCGCCCTTGGAGAAGTTAAATGTCACAACCAGATTCTGTTGCAGTGTGTCGTCAACTTCTGTCGGGAATGTAATCTTATATCGACCCTCAGCACTCACGTATTCCCAAATGACCGGGCGAATCCAAGTGGTACTCAGTGCGAATGGCGCCGATTCGTCAATTGGAACATCGTGATCAATGTCTCTGAATTCCACGTAGAAGACAGGATCGTTGCCTACGGGGATGTCCAGCGCACCCACGGTTGGAATTGCCGAGGTGTACGCAATCCGTACCACTACCTTGAAGGAGAGGGTCTGAGCCTCGTATCCGCTCTTGTCGGCAGTAAGATTATACAGATGCTCGCCCTTTGCGAGCCCTGTGGTATTGACAGTCACACGGTACTGCCCGTTGCCAAGGTCAACCTGATTGTATATTGTCACGCCAGATGCGGTGATTGTTGCACCCGTGATGCCAGCATCACGGTCCACATCTGTAAAGTTTAGTGTGACTACGAAGTCGGTCTCGTAGGGTGTGGTCACAGCGCGGTCAGGTGAGGACAGCTCACTTC
>JAGSHP010000237.1 GCA_029855925.1 Candidatus Thorarchaeota archaeon
AGCTTCGTGAGCTCAATGGACTTTGAGGTCTCAGACCTCCAACCACGTGGACACGAGGAGATTGCATGAACGAAGGCAGGACCTTCGACCTCCAATGCCTTGCGGAACTTTGTGATGAAGTCACGATGATAGTACGGAGCAACGGTCGCCACATAGGGAATCCTGTGTGCAGCCACGATCTCAGGAAGAGGCTTCTTCCTCTGTCTCTTGCCGGGTTCGACCTTGCCTGCCCAGGAAGTAGTGGTCTCCTGACCGGGGAAGGTTGCTCCAGACCTCTGAATTCCTGTGTTCTGATAGGCACCGTTGTCGTAGACAAGATACACGAAGTCGTGTCCGCGCTCAAGAGCACCACTGAGAGAGCCAAAGCCTATGTCGAAGGTACCACCGTCACCACCAATGGCAATCACATCGACGTGCTCGTACTCACTGCGTCCCTTCTCGGCCATTGCCTTGTATGCCTCAACAACACCAGACGCCACAGCTGAGACATTCTCAAAGGCAACATGAATCCATGGAACCTTCCAAGCCGTGTACGGATAGATTGTCGTGGCGACCTCTAGACATCCTGTTGCATTGCAGACAACAGTCGGACCACGAAGTGCCATCCCAACCAGCTTGATGATGGTCGGAGCGGCACAACCGGCACACATGCGATGCCCTGAGGAGAGTATCTGAGGCTTCTTTAGCATTTCTTTGAGTTTGACTGTCATTATTTTCGCACCCCCAGTGTTTCATATAGTGGAGCTTCGCCCTTCGCGAGGTACTCCTTTGTCTTGTTGTATCCCTCTACAATTGTTGTCGGCGGCACGTCTCGACCACCAAGTCCGATGACAAAATCGGTGACCATGGGTCGCTCATCGAGATTGTAGAGCGCTGCACGCAGTTCAAGAGCCAAAGGATTGCATGTTGCTCCAAAGGAGAGACATTTCTCGAAGACAATCACAGCCTTTGCGTGCTTGACCTTTTCAACAACCTCTTTGACAGGGAATGGCCTGAACATCTTGAGCCGCAGGACACCGACCTTCTCGCCCTGTTCGCGCAACGTGTCCGCGACTACCTTGGCGGTACCAGCAGGGGTGCTGTGCGTCAGGATGATGATCTCAGCATCCTCGGTCTTGTAGTCCTCAACCATGCCATATGATCTGCCAGTCATCTTCTTGAAGGCCTCTTCAACCTCCTTGAAGACCTCAGGAGCCGCATGGATAGCACGGTCTTGCTGTTCCTTGAACTCAAAGTAGTAGTCTGTTAGTGCTAGGGGCCCCATTGTAATCGGGTTCTTGGGGTCAAGGGGCTGAACCGGCTCACGGACACCAAGGAACTTCTTCACTGCATCGTCAGGGAGCATCTCAACTCGCTCAACATTATGGCTCAAGATGAACCCGTCAATGCAGACCATCACTGGGAGTAGGACGCGATGGTCCTCGGCCAGCTTGAATGCCATGAGTGTGGTGTCGTAGGCCTCTTGACTGTTCTGACAGTAGAGTTGGATAAAGCCACTGTCACGGGCACCGTATGAGTCGGACCAGTCATTGTGGATGTTGATCGGGGCACTCAGTGCGCGATTTGCAACAGTTAGCACAATTGGCATTCTCATTGATGCTGCACAGTAGAGGATCTCCCACATCAGAGCCAGACCTGCAGAGGCGGTCGCGGTTGCGACTCGAGCGCCAGTTGCAGATGCGCCAACACAGGCAGACATTGCGCTGTGTTCAGACTCGACAGGAATGACCTTTGTCTTCACCTCACCGTTTGCATAGAACTTCTCAAAGTCTTCAACAATAATCGTCTGTGGAGTGATTGGATATGCTGCGAGTACGTCAACATCCGCCTGCTTGAGTGCATGGGCAATTGCAGCATCGCCGGTCAGTCCTTCAATCTTCATCTTTTCAGCAGGTATTCTTTCGACTGTGGTCATTTACTCACTCTCCATCTTGATGCTGCTGGTCGGACACTGGTTCGCACAGATCCCGCAGCCCTTGCAGTAGTCATAATCATACTCGTAGGAGTACTTGCCGTCCTTCTCGATCAACCGGATGGCGTCGTCAGGGCAGAAGATCCAGCACAGACCACATGTTCCATTCTTGATCCAAAGACAGGTCTCGTCATTGTGAACGGGACGTTCAGCACGCCAGCCGCCAGTCTTGTATTCCAATGCATTGCCGGGCTTGATGATGTTGCCCGCCATTGGAATCTCATTGAATTTCTCGTTCATCCCACTTGCGCCTCCTCTGATGCTCGCTCCATGGCAGCCTTGTTCAGCTCACCAATCTTTCCCGGGTAACGATCGAGGACTGTCTGAATGACTGTTTCCAGCTTCACAATCCCAGTCGCCTTGACTGCAGCTGCCATGGTGGGCATGTTGTAGAAAGGACGACCAAGAATATCCATTGCGATCTTGCTTGCGTCAACTGTCACAACCTTACCAGTCCTGAAATCGAATTTGTCACGCACTTCTTGCGGAGACATTGTTGTATTGAGCACAAGAACTCCATCCTCCTTCAGCCCCTCGGTCGGATTTACCACGTCGAGTAGAGTCGGGTCTATACAGACCACGATGTCCGGGTGGTAGACCTGGGCATAGATCTGGATGGGATCTTTGCTGATTCTTAAGAACGCTCTCACAGGAGCGCCTGTCCGCTCAGGGCCAAACTCGGGAAAGGCCTGAATATAACGGCCCTCCGCAAGTGCAGCTTTGCCAAGCATCTGATTTGATGTCACGACACCTTGGCCGCCGCGGCCATGCCAGCGGAATTCTGTTATTCCCTTTGCGAAATCTAGCGCCATAGTTGATCATCTCGTAAGGTCCAGAGATGCCTCTCGATGGCTTCGATTGCGCCATGCTTATGTATTTTCTGTAACCAACATATTTGTGTAGAGAACTGCGAGAATGCCCGTTGCGGTATGCGTATATAAGACAGTGCACGAAATCGCGACTGCGGGCCCCAAATAGTTAGAACTCAACCAGAGATGTAGGGGCTTGGAGTAAGAACTACAAG
>JAGSHP010000213.1 GCA_029855925.1 Candidatus Thorarchaeota archaeon
CAGATGTGTATAAGAGACAGGCTGTATAGCGCAGGGCTGTTCGAGAGGTTCTGGACTGTCTCCTCGTCGTACGGATCACCATCCCGCTTCAGCCGATTGTACAATGCGCGTGCGCGTTGAAGAAGAGCAGGGTTGCAGGGACGCTTCAAAGACTCCGGAGGACCATCGAAGACGAGTATCGGGAGAATCGATGATGAGAGAGTTGCCCTGATCAGACTCAGTGCCACAGAAATGTGAGTAAAGGGCACTCTCTCCGAGTCTCTTCGCGAATAGGGGCGAAGAACTGAGAGGCGTCTTGTGAGATAGTTGGGTACGTCAACTGCAATAACTCCAGCGAGTTCGTCGGACGCTGTCCATGTCCACGGCACAAAGTCGAAGTTTCTTACACCCACTCATACCCCACCCCGTTTTGGAGAGAAGACACCACGATGATTGATTCTGAGAATGATACCACCAAAACCCTTGGGAACGGGCGACCGTTCGATGATCAGCCGGACAATCTGACGGGTCTCAGGGAGGCGAATGATTCGGACAATCGAGTCTACAGCATGTGCAATGACCAATCCCCCAAGCGGTGATGAGTCAGCCGACCAAGCGGAGGAGTGGTCCGTTAGCAACACATGTGCTCTAGTCCCTGCAATCTTTCGGCGAACAGACTCCATGGCCTTGAAGAGCTGTCGTTGACGTTCAGCAGTGCCAGGCGATCCGGATAGGTTCAGCAGACCAGCAAGACTGTCTACGACAATCAGACGGAGTTGTGACCTTGATGCTGCACGGTCAACGAAACCCTCAAGATCTTCAAGCGAGTACGGATTGCCAACTCCTATCAGCTTTAGGATGGTCTCAGACCTTGCGCCATTGGAGACCATTGAACGGATTGCCGCTGGCGAGAAGTTTGAACCCGAATCCAGAAAGGCGACGGGATGCCTTCTAGTGGTCGCATTGATTGCGATCCAATGCACGAGCAGCGTAAGGAGAGATCGCTCCGAACCATGTATCAACGAGATCTCACCCGGTCGAAGGACCGGTCCAAGAAAATTGTGAAGTGTTCGTGGAGATAGTCGAATGAGGGATCTCTGATCTGCTTCTACGGAGTCGAGTAGGAATCGCGTGGGTTCAGGCATTCTAGTTCACCAAGACGGAGAGTGATTGCTTGCAGATTGCATCCTTAATCAGAAATGAGTCAACAGGAACTCCGGGGACTCCAACTGCATGCTCATGAGGTATGGCAATCACGAGTTCGCCGGAGTTCGTCGATAGAATCATTCCCTCAGTTGGCAGTTCCTTCAGTGATACCAGATGCTCAGGTTGAGATACGACCACATACCCTGGCATCTTGCTTAGGTCCATGATAGCTGGAGCGGATAGTATTAGACGTGCCAAGAGCGTGTCCATTGGTACGTATTCGACCCCAAATGATTGCAACAACTCGCGTGCGCCAAACGTCGCATCACTTGAAGAAACTCTGAGAACGAGTGCGAGAAAGTCTGAGTATACAATCATGGAGAGTGGTAGCTTGGATCGACTGCTCATGAGCTGAACAAGACTGCCATAATTCTCGAGCGGAGCCGTAAGAATGTTCACATCTGGTGATGGGTCTTGGCTCAACGTGCTCCGGAAGAGGTCCATCCCGCGGGGACTCCTAACCACAATGGTTCTGAGTCGAACGGTCGACACCACACTGTTCCAGTCATTCACTATGCTTGCCAAGACTATGATGAACAGCGCAATTAGAATGGCGGCAGGATAGCCCCATGTGTATCCAATGAAGAACGCTGTGACGACCGAGAGGCCGATGATGAAGATTGTCGCCCACCGATAGACTCTATGGATGATCCTTGGGAATCCCACATGGCTCTCAAGATATGACATGACTGACATGGTCGCGATGAGAGCGAGAAATGGGAGAGGATTACCGTACCTAAAGGCTGTGACAAGCATAGCTAGGAGCGCCAGTGCGTTTCCACCGAATAGAAGCAGAATAAACCCGATGACCAGTATCTTGATTATGTGCTTGAAGGGGAGACCGAACACTGTTATCCCTCCAATGTTGTACCAACAGGATGCTGAACGACAATATCCGGGCCTGAAGATCCGGCTAGTGTGAGAACGCCTATGGTCTGAGGCATGTGGGTGTCACCATTCAGCACAATCTCAGACTTGCCTGCACTCGCGCTTCTCCGAACGAGTATGTCATAGTTGCTCCAGTGCTTGATCGAGGAGTGATATACGGCGACCGTGCCCTTGTCAATCAACATCCGACTGTCACTGATGACTATCACATCAATTGCTCGGTTCACAACAAGACTTGCAAGGGCTGGAAGCGCGTCCTCGAGCAACTCTCGACCCCAGAGGGTCGGGTCTGTTCGTGCCATGTCGAGCACACGTGTGATCGGGTCAATGACGACTAGGACGACATCTTCGTGCAGTTTGTGAGGCAGAGATACAATTGTACTGAGCATGGTCTCGCGGTCCTCGAGGAGAGAGATTGCCACATTCTTCGGATCACCGGCGTACTTGTCAACAGTCATTCGCAGCTGCTGAAGAAAACCTCTCTTGCCATCAAAGTTGAGCCATTCTACGCGCCCCTTGCGTGAGGCGGAAGCCGCAGCCGTCACTGCAAGAAGCGTCTTCCCGGACGCTGGGAGACCCCAAACATGTATCAGCCCAGATAGTCCAAGACTGACAAGCTTGTATTCGTCGATCACTATCATGCATCCTCAGCTTCAATTGTTGGTATCTCGTCAGTCTCCGAGACATCAGCAGTGTCCGCATCAGAATCCACACCTGCATGAACGATCTCAGTCGCAATCATCTTCTCTTCCTCGGTGATTTCATCGGCGCCATCCGAAACAACTGAGAGCTCCGTGGACTCCTCTTCAGTCTCCAGCGAATGTGAGAGGTCCTTGGCGGTCTTTCTCAATGCCCACTCGTTCAGGATATCATCAACCGCCGCTTTGACCTGAGGACGTAGAATCCCTGCATCGAAGAGAGAGTCATTTAGGACTCCAAGATGTTCTGCAGCCTCTCCCTCGGATATTGAGTTGACTGGATAACCAGTGAAGGCAACATACGCCAGCGCGAGACGCTCCTTCTCGATTGGAACAGCGATGCTCTCAAAGAATCCCAGGAATTTGTTGAGACCTTCATCCGCCCCGTAAATCTCATCAGTGATCGCAAGTGAAGGAGAGCTTCGCACACACTCATCAAGAATGGAACAGGCGAGAGAGATGGAGCTTGCGAGGTTCGAGTCTCTTAGATGCTCAGCAGCACCAGCCATGAGAGGCGAGACCGTGAAACTGAGGTCTCCGACGATCTTGAGCAAGTTACTGTTCTCTCGCAGGGCGGTGCCTATTCGATTCCAGTCGCCAACTACTCCAAGGCGCTCGACTTCAAAGGTACATTGTCCTTCAAACGTCTGAATTGCCGTTCGACTCGTTCTGAGTAGATAGATTGCTAGGACCAGTGAGACCAATATCATGGTCAAGGGCCCATAGGGAACGACTGGGGCAGAACCAAAGTTGGTCCATAGCGCGGCAAGTCCTACAAAGAGAGCAATGACAGGCAGCAGGCTATACCAGCCCAGCTTCACGCCTCTCTCAAGAGATGCCCATTTGTCCTCGCTGAGCTTCTCAGTGACCACTGGCAGCATGGCTCGCGCGTCACTATTGCGCAATAGGGCGAATTCAGAGATCTGCACGACTCTCTTGGGGTCGGTGAGCCAAGACAGATCAAAGGAGGGACGCGTCCCGCCCGTGATAACATAGACGTTTCGGGTCTCGTGAATGTAGGAGGTGCTCTTCCCTGTAGGATCTCGAAGAACCGTGAGATTCACCTTCCCCGCGGGTGTGAGAATGAAACGCTCTTGATACTGAGCTCCAAGACCCACATCCGATAAGATCTGACTCAGCGGACGACTGGCGGTCTCAAGTACTGCAGCACGCATAGCCAGACCGCTGGCACCAAAACGGGCCACACGCAGGTCCAAGACCAGAACCACGTCAGCATGCACGCCTCTTGTTCTGGGGATGCCCTCAAGCCTCACGCCAATCGTGAAACCGTTGGGATAGGAACAGGTGTGATGCCCTGTCTTGCGCAGTAGTTCTTCAATATCATTATGAGATGGGGGTGCTTCTTCGAAAGCAGGTGGGGTTATACTCTTCTTACCAATTGTTGCCATGTTATTCACTCTCCTCGGTACTTGTCTTGTCGTACGTGCCCTCAGGGTCTAGAGCAATCAGCAATGACTGAGCTAGGGTCGCGATGTTGACGAGACCCACATGTTCTCCAATCACTGCTATTGCAGACACCAACCAACGGGCGGAATCAATGAGGGACAACGCATCACCCTCGCTCATCCCAGCCCGCTCAGCCAATGATGAGATGTCCAGACTCGTAGACGCAAGACCCGCCACAAGATCATCAAACGAGTCGTCAACTTCTGACCCCAGTTCCATAGATATCAGATGGCGCACTAACCATAGTAGATCTGTACTGTCCTGAACAGACGGTAGGAGCGCTCGCAGCTCTCTCACGGTGGGGATCCGAAGATAGAGCCGATTGGTCAAACGTCCAAGATGCGTGGGGCGGACCTTCCCCTCAGAGCCACCCTCTGCAAGACCGAGCTGAACAAGAACTCGAAAAGGACTGATCTCACTGAGAGCAAGGGGGATGACGTAGTCAGCAAGAACTCCGAGTTCTCTTGCGGCGGCAAAGCCAAGGACAACCAGATGTGGACACAGTATGCCAGAATTGTCAAGTGGCGTACCACAAGAACACATGGGTCCCTCGACTGTACCCTTGTCTGAGACACGAACTGAGAAACGGCATGTATACTGGCGTCCGTCCCAATCGTGTACTATGCCACCAATCGTGGTAACGTTCTTCTCACGGATGACCACCTTGCCAAGGACATTCTCGCGTGCTGCACGAATCGTGTCGGACAAGGCATGAAGCTCCAAGGATGAGGTTGCGGATATCTCTCCGAGATTGAGAAGTCTTAGCGGTGTGCGGGTGTCACGGAC
>JAGSHP010000180.1 GCA_029855925.1 Candidatus Thorarchaeota archaeon
ACATAGACGATATCTGTGTAATTGCACGCCGCACGAGTCAGACCATCGCGAACCAGTCAGGACCAGGCCCATCATTAATGAAAGGATCATTTGTACTTACATCTCGTTGTTCAAATAGTAGAACAAACTGTTCGATGAGCAGAATAATATCAAAACAAAGTAGATTATGGACTGGTGATGGTTAATGATGGAGCCGTGGAGAAAGGAAATCGCCTTTGCTCTTGCGGTCATGATGGTGGCAATGATCAGTGTACCACCAGCCTTGGCACAGACCGTGCAGATGACCCCAACGAGAGTGAAGGTGTCAGGAGAGATAATGGACAACTATGTGAGTTTGATGTACGAATTGACATTTGTCAACGAGCTCACAGAATCGCAGGAGGTTCAGTGGTCATTCCCACTTCAGAATGGACTTCGATTGAGCAATGTCTCACTGGTCAGGGGCAACGAGACCTACTGGGGACACCTCATGGAGATACGAGAGGCCATCCAGAGATACAATGAGAGCGTCGAGCAAAACAAGACTGCAGTGCTTGTCGTTCAGAGCTATGACGGCTACTTTCTGTCATTCAACTTGGAAGGCAGCGCAAGTGCAACCGTCAGGGTATACGTTGAAGGTCTCCTCAGACGAATGGGGGGCGTCTACACATTATCCTTGCCGGTGGCCAAGAATCAGGTTGTTCAGGCAGACTTTGAGATCAATGTGACCGTGAGGTGTGGTTACGGGGATATTGAGGGCTACTCGATCAAGGGAGTCAGTAGTCTGACCGTCAACTACCTGAGTGACGGGGTGAATCTTCAATACTCAGGCAACGATGTGTTCGTACCCTCGGACCTTGAGGTCACATATGCAATAATCAATCAACCCGACAGCAAGATACTCACTTATACTAATGGCACCGACGAGTTCTTTGTCTACCTGCTGGCGCCAGTAGTTGCGGACACTGCAGCGACTTACCAGAGAAGGTACGTGTTCGTCCTGGACATCTCGGGATCAATGCAAGGCGAGAAGATAGAGCAGGCGAAGGAGGCCTTTGTTTCAATGATGGGGGACCTCACAGACAGAGACCTGTTCAATGTCATTGCATTTTCATCAGAGGTGCATACACTCTGGACGGAACTACATGCGGCTACGTCAGAGAACATCCAGAACGCGCAGTCGTGGGTAGTGGGACTGAATGCGGAGGGATCCACCAACTTCTATGGGGCATGCAAGACGGGACTTGAGATGTTCACCGAGTCCGGCTCGGACTTCATCAATGCAATGATTGTTCTATCGGATGGTCAGCCCACATCGGGCGAGTACCTCGAACCTGATGACATCATAGTGAATCTGAGTGAACTTAATACGAATGCCGTGTCAATATCGACCATTGCCTTCGGGGAGGGCGCGGACAGTTCGATGATGGCGAATCTAGCTGCTAGTAATAACGGCTTCTTCACATTCATTGAGCCCGATGAGGAGGCATCGACAGAGATACTCGAGTTCTACAAGATGCTCTCAGTGCCAGCAGCAACTAACTATTCCATAGGGATCACTGGCGCGATAGAAGTGAACTCGCTCAGTCCATTGTTTGGTTCGCCATTCTTCAATGGTAGCGAGATCATGGTCACGGGGAGGTACAACGGCTCGCTGCAGATCCAGACGTCCATAGAATACAGCACTGGTCCTGAGGATTACAGCGACACCGTGGGGGCTGCAACCAACAGTAGTCCACATCTTGAGAGAGTGTGGGCTCAGTCCAGAATATCGTTCCTGGTGAACCAGTTTGCAGTCACGAATGATACGAGGCAGTATGAGGAGATCGTCACTCTATCGTTCTACTACGGCATCGTCGTCAGAGGGTTCACAGGACTGTTCCTCGCAACTGAGGCTGAATACATGGACCTCGCAACGGCTACCTACACTCTCACGACCACTGCCGCAGCTCCGCCGGGTTTGCCAGGAGTCGACGTCAGCATTATGCCACCACTAGCCATTGTGGGACTCGTGAGCATCGTAGCAGTCGCTGCATTGGTCATCTTTGTCAAAGTGCGACGCTAAGCCGCGTCATCACTTGGCCATGAGTTCATCTACCGAAACGCAAGAGAGGGCTCATGGCCGCTCCAAGCACAAGGCATTCGCCCCTAGTGTATGAGGTGCTAGAGGTCAGTGCTTCGCTGATGACAAGTCCGTACAATATCTCCGGCTCGCGTGAGGAAACACCCAGAGCAATGGCTGCAGCCCGCCGCTGATGTTCATCGGGACTATCAGCAAATGGCGCGAGCATCTCCAGACGCGCTTCATCCTTCCTCAGGTCGTAGGCAGCCAGACCAAGACCCATGATTGCAGCCGCTCGGACAGTCCGCTCGGAGTCCTTCGTCATCTTCTTGAGCTGGTCAATTGCATCCTGTGAGATGTTGAGCTTGTCAGACAACAGTCCGAGCCCAATGGCTCCAGCAGCTCGAACATACTCGTTCTTATGTTTGTACAGCTTCTCAAGCGTCTTCTGGGGCTTCTTCGTCTTGAGAGCCAGCAATGAGTAGCCTATGCCCGTACAGAAT
>JAGSHP010000279.1 GCA_029855925.1 Candidatus Thorarchaeota archaeon
CCCATTCCTTTGCTATCAATTTCATACGGGCGTCTAACTGAGAGAGTGTTGCCTCGGCCTTGGCGATAGCCTCCTCCGCATTGGCCACGATCGCTTCGGGGCGACCCTCGGAGTCCTCAGGAATATTGAACTGCTCAAACCCCAGCGCTGATAGAATCCGATCGACTGCAGACTGAAGCGCAGACGCAACAGTCAACGACACAACAAAGCTGTCCTTTCCCCGTGGAACTGCTCGTATAGCATACGAGCCGTCGGTGACCTCTTTGATGCTCCACTCAAGCTTTGAGAGATTCGTAGCTGGGACTATGCCAGCCACGGTGTAGGTGAACTCAGTGATACCAATCAGATCAAGACTGATTCCGAGTGGCTCGAGGGATAGTGCAACGTCGCGCAGGTTCACCTGTTTCTGAAGTTCAAGTTGAGCCACGGCCTTGTCACGGCTGATATCGAGAACCTCAGCCTCGATTCCCTTCAGGACATCGTTCGCCTGTTTGAGCGTGTCATCCAGACTCCGTTCATTCACCTCGGTGAAGTGACCAGTTCTGCGAGTGGTGTCAAGACCCAGAGAAGTCGCGATAGTGGTCAGGCGGTCGAGAAGTGTCAGAGCAGCCTCCTCACCGGGGGCGGGGGCAACCTCATGGATACCAATCTGCTGACGAACATCTATAAACTCGAGAAGTCCGAACTCTTCAAGCGAGAGAATTACCTCGCGCTCAAGGTCCTTATGTGTCACAATCTTTGCGACTACCATCTTGGCCGGGGACATGGATATGCCCATTTTGTACATCACCTTGGGTCAAGAGGTTCCGACTCCCTCGATTGAAAGCCAGACACGCTACTTAGCAAGATGAGGCAATGTACGCCGTTGATAAAGCTTATGACATAGGTCAATCTTTATCAAGAGGCAGTCAAGCCAACATCACGCCCTTCGTGCTCTGAGGTATTACAAATGGAAGTAAAAGATGACGCGATGGACAGGATTCACGAGGCTGAGATAAAGGCCCATCAACGAATCGAAGATGCTGAGAAGAGAGCCAAGGCTATTCGGGATAGTGCCGATGCTGAGGCTAAGCGTATTTTGTCCCAAGCAGAACAAAAGGCTAAGGACCATGCAATCAAGGTCAAGGGCACTCTGAGTGATCAGCGCGAGAAGATCGTCACCAGGATTCAGAAGGAGACTGAGGCAACGATTGCTGATCTCAAGACCAATGCCGCCAAGAAACAGAAGGATGCTACAAAAGAGGCTGTGAGGATATTGCTGGGGGAGGTGGAATAATGAGCGGAATTGCCGGCATCATCGAGATGATTGAAAAGAAGACTGACGAACGAGTCAATAGTATCATCAAGCGGGCGGAGGACTACAAGGCCAAGAAAATCGAGGCTGCTCAGGAGGAGGCGAAACGCATTCACTCAAGGGCTGAGGCTGAGGCACGGCGTGAGGCTGAGATGATACTGAAGCGTAATGAAGCCAATGCCAAACTCAAGGCAAAACAGCAGGTGCTTCAGACCAAGAATGAACTCATTGAGGCGGCTCTGAAGGATGCATACGACCAGGCGCTCAAGACGGTTGGGCAAAAGAAATTCGAACCAATACTGAGAGAACTGATCATTGATGCGGGAGCTGCCCTGGCCTCACCAGAGTTAGAGATCGTCATCCCCGAGGGACAGGAACTGTCCTTCGACCTTGCTGCAATTGCCAAGGAGATTGAAAAGAGGACCAAACAGAAGACGAAAGTGAGACTTGCAGAGGACCGTGTCAAGTCAGCAGGTGGAGCCATAGTCCGCACAAAGGATGGCAGAATGTGGGTCGACGACACTATCGAGGCGAGATACGAACGGCTGGAACGACATATGCGCGACAAGGTCGCCTCGATATTATTTCCACGGACAAAATAGAAGAGCTCGGGAGAGAGGCTGTGACCTCTCCCCTCTTGTTCTGCTTCAGCACGATACTACTATCCCATCAACGATGGAAGATAGCCCATGAGCATGTATGCAATCACAAATCCGTAGATAGCAATGACCTCAATGAAGACGACATATAGAATGCTCTTTCCAAAGGTCTCAGGCTTCTCAGTGATGGCACCAAGTGCTGCGGCAGATGCCGTACCCATCCCTATACCAGCACCAACACCAGCCAGACCTACAGCAAGGCCTGCACCGATGGCGATACCCAAGATGGCCCAGCCAGCACTGGCATCGGCCTGCAACGGCTCAAACCCATGACCGGGAATGCCCGCAGCAGAAACAGGGAGGGCGATCAGGGCTAGTACGAGGGTGGTCACGATAACGCCCAGGAGTAGCATCAAAAGGCTGCGTGTACTTTCGTTCAATTTCACTTGTCAGTTCCTCCGTTAGAATATGGTGATCATCCGTCTGATTGTTTCGGCAGGCTCGCCTCTCTCAATCCCGACAGCAATAGATCTAATGTTACGTATCTCATAATACTTGAGGCTCAGGAAACCAAAGATCGTTCCAAGATGAAAGGGATATCCCACCATCTGTTGTCGTACAGCCTGAGCCAGATGGTCCTCAATTGCCAGTTCCACCTCTGAGAGGTCCTCTTCCTCAGCATAGACACGAGCAAGATGACTAGCAATCTTGGCATACTTTGTCTTCTCAAATCGCGCAAGGAGTTCCTTCCAGTTGGCCTTTCCCTTGATCGACTCGTTCAGCTGATTGACAGCAGGAGTGAATCGAATAAGCGAGACCTCAAGAATGTCCTCATGAAGTCTAAAGTGAAGAGCTCGCAAGGCGGTGAGAAGATTTCGCAATACGACTCGTGTCTCAAGAAATGCGACCACTTTGCGTCGTTCTGTTGAGGGGAACTCGCGCAATGCTTGAAGAATAGTACGAAGGTACCATTCTTCCGTGGCGACCTCTAGTGGAGCCGTAGAGTTGTACTTGTCATAGGTTGGTAGGCGGGTGAGCAGAGCCAGCTTCAGGTCAGGGTGCGGTAACGCATCAATCATTCTGCTGATGTCACCAATATCCACCAACCGCTCGAACAGCGCTTCCTCTTCGGGTGATGCTGGCACAGCAAATCGTAGGATCTCATCTCTGTCAAGACCAACGTGAAGACCGCGAAGAATCGACTTGACACTCTCAGCCAGGAACATGTTCATGTAACTGTCCGAGAAGTCGCGGACCTTGCCTGAGAGGGAACTTGTGATGCTGTGACTTAGCTCTGCAAAGTGCTTGGATAGAATCATCGATAGCTCATCGGGATGAGGTTCACCCATGGCCTGTTCGCGGTTAATGACGGGACCATAAGAAGTTCCCATGAGAAATTTCATGAACTCGGAGTAGCCTCCAGACTGCAATAGACGCTCATAGTCGCCAACGGTCAGTAGTTGAGACTTTAATCCTCGGATCCGCGCGTTGACGAAGGCATACTCGTTTGCTGAGCTGAAGGACATGTTCACGTAACCTACCATGGTGATGGTCCGTCTGTGATGCAGACGGAACCCGGATGCCTTGTTATAAGGTTGACGACACGACCGTGAACCGGATCAGCAACGCACTGGATTCTGTGGTCTGCAGGACTGGGAGAGTATAAGTGGTCGAAGAATTCAAAAGAGCGCAGACACATCGATAAGGCTGAGTGGATAAGTCATGGTAAGTGAACGAACTTCCTCGGACACGTTTGATTTGGGAAGCATGTTTCGAACCTCTGCGCGGATGACGTTCGTCATCCAGATAATCTCCGTCATAGTGATGGTCGGCTCAGTTGTGGCGTACTTGATCGGCGGTCTTCTCCCCACAATCGACCCCGACATTCAGACCCTGCTGCTGCTCCTTGGGATCGTGATCACGATTGTCGTCTTTCTCGCGGCATTTGGAGTATTCATCAGGTTCTCAAGACGAATAGGTGACGCAGTGGTGGGTCCCGGTCTTCAAGAGGTGAGAATGGACACTCCGAAGGTCAAGACGGTCATCTATACCTATGGCATCCTTGTCACAATGATGGCGATCACTGGACTGTACTCGTGGTACCTTGTTGACAAGAACTTTCTCGCACCATGGGCAGCCTCGCTCAATTCCCTATCACTGCGAATCTTCGGTCTCGCACTCGGCGCCTTTGTCATTTGTCTGCTCATTCAACTCATCATTGCTGCAGTGGGTAGAAGCGCTACGAAGATCGTTGTCGAAGTCCTTGACATGGACGATGAGGACTTCCTAGAGTGATGGCATAAGCCGCATCTATTCATCAGGCTCGTAGTCTCGGAGGAACTCCGGTTCCTCCATAATCTCTTCTATTGATGGCATGTACGTTCTACGCACAGACTCTGCCTGCTCTATCGCCTCAAAATGCTGGATTGTTAAATATACACTGTACGTTCCGAAGATCAGTCCTGCAAACACCCCCAGCAACGCACCGGTAGTGCCTCCCTGAACTCCACCAATGGATGACCCGACCACCTGCCCGACCAGCATGAGCGAGAGCACCATGCAGGGAAGTTCAGTGGCTATTGCACACCACCGACCAGCACCTGAGAGATCAGCCCCGCTCGCGGATGCGTCTGTTGTCGAACTCATACTTGCTCTATTGAGAGGTGGTGCTTATACCTTACCATCAGCTGACGCCGATCTCTTCCGCCGGCTCATTCGCGTCCACCACGACCTTGTGGTCACCGGCCCGAAGAGGACCACGAGCCGTTGAAGAGAGTAGGAGGTGGTGGCGCTTCCAAATCCAGCGTGTACATGACAAAGAGTTTTTCAAAGACTGTACACAGCAGAGCGTGAGGCCAAATAATGCGCGTAGACATCACGTATGGTGACAGTAAGATAGGGTTGGAAATTCCCCCGAAGAATCTGGCGGGAGTGGTACATCCAAAGTCGGTCAAGACAAAAGGGAATACACTGGCTGAATTGGAGCGGGTGCTCCGGAACCCGCATGGCCCACATCTTGAGGACTTGGCAAAGAGCAAGAGCGTCTGTGTACTTGTCGAGGACCACACGCGCGATGAACCACACTGGGAATTGGTCAGTGCCGTCGCGCCTCTACTACGACATGCGAATCATGTGCAGTTCATTGTGACCACGGGGTCTCACGTGGTCGATCACCCGCTCAATCATGAGATTGTAGACATGATAAAGCGAGCCGCAAAAGACGCGGGCCTGAGGGACTATCGGGTCAAGATCCACGACTGCAACGAGCCTGACATGGTCGACCTTGGAAGGACAAGTAGGGGGACTCCGGTCATCATCAACAAGGATGCATACGGACACGATGTCTATGTCGCACTCGCAGACATGAAGGCGCACTATTTCGCAGGTTATTCGAACGTGGTGAAGGACTTCCTCCCGGGTGTCTGTGCATTTGCCACAATCGAGGCTAACCACGCAATGGCGCTGGACCCGCAATCGACCTTTGGTACACACCCATATCACCCTGACCCCAAGCGAAGGAACAATCCCCTAGCCGATGATATGAGAGAGGCAATGGAGATGATCGCCAAGGGAGCGCACATCTTCACACTCGCAGTGGTGACTGCTGACAAGAAGCTGGTGTGGGCGGATGCAGGACAGCCCGAGCC
>JAGSHP010000079.1 GCA_029855925.1 Candidatus Thorarchaeota archaeon
CAAGGTCTGTGCTGCCCGCACGGATCTTGTAATCAATAATGATATCAGAGTTGACATCGAGATGCGGGAGCTCCTTGCTCAACCAATCTCGTGTGTGTTCTACTGCAAACTTCCCGACTGGCACCTGACGCTCATAGTCTTGTCCAACAACGTCAACGGCACGACCGCTCATGAGAAGATAGATCGGCTCAATAACATCGCCTCCGCCAAAGCGAGCGTTAGACTGACCACCAACAAGAAGCACCTTGTCCACGTTGTGGTGTTGCACACGCCCAAAGGTCTCGAGGTAGTATTCGCTCAGTCTGATGGATAGCTCCTCTGCAGCCTTGTCACACAGCGTGTCGGGATGTCCTCTACCCTTACGCTCAACAATCTCAACTTTCCGTTTGGTGACGGGAAGACCCTCACCGCAAGTGACTTCCAAATTCATCTTTATCACTTCTGAAACCAGCCTCTTTGAAAACCACTTATAAGGATTCCCATGCGTATTACCGTGAGGAATAGAATTATAGGCAAAATATTACCACCAGTAAACTGTGTTAAGAAATGAGGATCCCAATAGACAGCATACCAAAGATGAGAAGACGCATCGGAATTACTCAGGCTGAGCTTGCAGAGAAGGTGGGAGTCTCGCAGGCCTATATTGCCCGACTGGAGAATGGAACCATCGATCCAAAGGTCTCCATAGTCAATAAGATCTTTGAAGTGCTTGAGTCATGGGGCGTCACCTGTGCCGACATCATGAGCAAGAAGCCAGTCACAGTGGACGCACGTGATGCGGCGAGTCATGTTGTGGAGCTTATGCTTGAACACGGATTCTCGCAGATTCCTGTCGTAAGGGTCGGCAAGATTGTCGGCATGGTGACGGAGAAAGACATCGTGAAGAATCTGATGCGTGACCTCACGGAGATGTCGGTACAGGCGATAATGGAGTCCAAGGGCCCACCACTTGTAGAGGAGGAAACGAGAGTGGAAGACATCCTTCAGCTCTTCGACACATTTCAGGCCGTTCTGGTACAGCGCAATGGGAGACTCACCGGAATAATCACAAGGTCTGACCTATTACCACTTGGAATTGGAAATGGACGACTTAGAAAATGAAAGAGAAGAATACACGCAACTAGGACGGAAGAATCTTCTTGGTCACATCGAGTATCCCAAACCCGCCTTTGCTCATGAGAGAGTCACGGAGAAGCTCAAGGTGCTCGTCCAAGTCCTTGCGCAGGTCCTCAAGCGTCTTTGGAATTATATTGGGTTGAGCCGTCCACACAGTCAGGTAGTTACTGACCACGCCGATATCAATGCCACCCTCTTCGAGATCCTTGAATATCGTAATCTTGACAAGGAACTCGGCTTCGAACATATTGAGTATCTCTTGGATGCTCATCAAGATGACCTCGAGATAGCCAATCACGTCTTCAATCAGTGGCTTCTCTGAGTCTGACCCGGTCATCTTCGAGGAATCTCTACCTCGAGAGGTCCTTGAGTGAAGGACTCTCCTTACTGAGGATGGGTCAGAGGGTTCGATCCAACTCGAGGCCGGTTCAGCCTCCCCTCTGAGACTCTCAACAAAAGTCTGCACGCGAGCAGCCTTACCCCTGAGGGTCTCGAACATCTTCATGAGTTTTGTGAATTCCTTGATCGATGACTCAAGAGCCGGAACAAGTTGGTCAAACAACATGACGAGTAGCTTGCCCTTAGTATTATCACGAATCTTTTGAAATCCCTCTAACTTGCCTAGGGGTCCATCCAAATGCTCTATCTGCATGAGTGTGTTCGTAAGAGCCTGAATCGATTTGACAGACGATCGCTGAATCTTTGTCCACCTATCGATGAAGGAGTCAATTCCTTCTCGAAGGTCTTCGATTTCATCTAAGGGGTCGTCCACGGCATACTCTCCATGTTCACTCTCGTGACTAGTATATATAATTCATTCTGCGGTGGCACTTTGTATGTTAATGCGCAATCTCGCCCTTCTTGAGGGACCGAATCTGTGTCTGGATCTCCTCTATCTCTGCCTCAAGCTCGGCCTTGATCGGCTCGTAGGAAGAGTCTTCTAACTTGCCCGACTCGTATAACTTCTGGTAGTGCTCCAGCTTTGTATTCAGCAGAGTCTCACGAGTTTCAAGCTCCAAGAGGCGGGCACGAGTTTCCGAGATGATCTTGCGAAGTTCATCCTCCAGTGTGAAGATCTCTTCTTCCATCTCTGCCTTGAGTCGTTGGTAGAGTTGACTGTCAATTTTCCCCTCAGTGTAGAGGTCCACAAGATGGAGAAGGGCCTGCCGTGTGGCATCTCGTCGTGCCGTGATCTCAAGTGCTGCATCCTTCTCTTCGGCAAGTCCAAGATACGTTGTCAGATATGGCGTGGTGAGTCCCTGAAGGAGGAGACTGACCATGAGCACAATGAACACTATTCCATTGAATGCCTGACCGATAGCCTCGAAGTCAGGAATCGCATAGTGAGTGAATTCCGCCACGCTGATTGCGGCTAGTGCGGCTGAGGCAACACCCTTTACCCCAGCCCAGCTGATCAAGAACCTCTCGCGCCACCCTACCGTCTTGTCATATGCCGTGACAAGGAACACAGCAACAGGTCTTGCCAGAAAGATGACCAAAGCTGATGTAATGAGACCTGTAAAGATGAGGGTGGGGTTTGAGAGTAGATTAGAGATGTCGACAGTCGCACCCAGTAGAATGAAGACAACGATCTCAAATACGAATGAGACGTTCTTCATTGCCCCTCGCATGGACTTCTTCGGCAACGGTTCCATCTTCATTATTCTTCGGGCGTTTGCGATGAAGATGCCAGCGAATACTGAAGCAAGAGCCCCGGGATGAATGCCCAGCGGAGCGAAGATCTCACCGAACCCGTATGCAAGGATGGGGGTCGCTCCTGTCAGAATTGAGAGAATCGTATCGTCATCGGCACGAACGATGGTATTGGCAATCACATATGCAATTCCAAAACCTATAATCACACCGATGATCATGCTCAGAAGGAACTGCTCAATGACCACGAACCACGGTACGGCAAGAGCGGGGATGACGATTGGCATGAAGACGGTGATGACAAGGACAACAGCCGTTGCGTCATTGAATACAGCCTCGCCCTCCAGAATCGAGAAGATCTTGCGTTTGACCGTAACCCCACCGCTCTCAAGCACCGAGAACAACGCTGCAGGATCAGTCGGAGAGAGAACAGCACCAATCAGGAAAGCCACAACGCCAATGGAAGTGAATAACGCAATTGTAATCCCTGCGACCACGGAGGTTATCACCACGCCTAGGGTCGCGAGCAACATGACAGACCTCAGAGAGAATCTGAGTTCGCGAATGTTCATGGTAAGTCCTGCATAGAACAGAACTGATGCAAGTGTCAGTTGCGCGATGAGGTCTAGACCAATTATCTCGGTTGATAGTTCATTCAGAGGAACAACCTGCCCGATGAGAATGCCTGCGACTATCAATGGGATAGGATATGGAAATCTATAGCGCTCTGCAATCTTGGCGATCAAGGCGCCACCGATTAGGATTGGAGCGATGAGATAGAGATCTAGTGCCACTCACTGCCACCTCAGAAATCGGCAACAATCTCTGCAAGGTCTTTTAGGTAGTCGGATATGTGTTCAAGCTCGCTCACGATCTTTCGCATCATGTAGCAGGTGAATGGAGAGTCGCCACCTGTCATGACAGACACCTGTCTGCAGATGATGATGTTGTCCTCGTCAATCTCGCGCTCGAGTCGCTTTATTGCCTCTCGCTCTTCGCCAGCCTTTTCGGATCCCTCTATGCAGTAGGTCAGGAATCTCGAGAGTGCCTTGAATTGTTCGTTTATCTTGGCGGCAATGGAAGATAATGAGTCGATGTAAACATCCTGAAACGAGGCCCCGCGAACCATGTCCAACATGATCGCAATCTTGGCAAAAGTGTACTGCACCTGGAACAGATGAGAGAACACTGAGAGAGCAATCACACCATCTTCGTTCTGGGGGAGTCTACTAGTGAACGAGTAAGGTAACATCAGGCCTTTGAGCTTCGTGAAAATAGACTCTCTCTTCTCAGCCCATTCGGGGTCCTCAGAGGTACACTCCCTGCAGAATTTCTGCGTCAGAATCTCGCTAATCTCAATGTGGTTCTCCACGATCGCGATGATGTGCTTGAGTATCTCTTCCTTCGTGAGGTCTTCTTGGCTCAATCCGTCTTCACCTCAACCGTTGGTCGTTCCCACGACAGATCAATTCGCAGGCGGATGTGTTCCTTCCTGAAGGCCACTTCAATTCCAGTCTCCACAGGTTCGCCCAATGGTAACGCAATTGTTCCCTCTCGGAGACTGGGCATCGGTAGTTCCAACTCCGTACCCTGTGAAATCTGTTCAGCGATTTGTGTGAGGAACTCACCCAGACTCTTCAGAGTCTTCTCTTCCTCAAATTCGTAGTCGTCAATTCTCATGGTTCTGGCACCTCAAGTGTGGGGTGTCTTACGTAATGACAGTGTTATTCCTTTTTATGCTTACGAATTGGGACCAACAGCCTTATTTTTGCAATTTTGAGGCTCAATGATGATTCGCTCAGTCAAGAGTGAATCGCCAAGGAGAATAAAGCAATGACTAACGAAGACGAGATGGTCGTCACCCCTTGGGAGGTCAAGGGGAAGATCGACTACGACCGGCTGATTGAGCAGTTTGGTACACAGCGAATCGGTGAGGCTCTGAAGGAACGGATATTCAAGATTGCGGGCGAGCGAAACGTCCTCCTCGACCGCGACCTCGTCTATGCTCACAGAGACCTCGATTGGATTCTTGATAGGTATGAAAAGGGTGAGAAGTTTGTCCTCTACACTGGCAGAGGCCCTAGTGGAAATGTCCACATTGGACATCTGATTCCTTGGCGGTTCACAAAATGGCTTCAAGAAAAGTTCGACACACGGCTCTATTTCCAGATGACCAATGACGAGAAGTTCCTCTTCAATCAGGACATGACAATTGAGAACGTACACAAGTACACTCGTGATAACATCATGGACCTGCTTGCACTCGGATTCGAACCGGAGAACACGTACATCATCGACGACATCAAGCATATCGACCTCATGTATGAGATCGGAATTCGAGTTGCGAAGAAGGTGACGTTCTCAACCGCAAAGGCAGTGTACGGGTTCGACAACTCCATGAATATCGGTGCCATCTGGTACACCGCACTACAGGCTGTCCCTGCCTTTCTACACTCAGAGATATACGGTGTCAAGACACCCTGTCTGATCCCATGTGCAATTGACCAAGACCCCTACTGGAGAGTTGCAAGAGACGTCGCCGAGAAGCTGGGGTACTACAAGCCCGCATCCATCCAGAACAAGTTCGTACCGGGTCTGGCTGAGGGCGGAAAGATGTCGGCGTCTGACCCGATGTCGGCAGTCTTCACGACTGACACCCCGAAGATG
>JAGSHP010000382.1 GCA_029855925.1 Candidatus Thorarchaeota archaeon
AAATGCCAACGAATCATTGATGTCCTCATCAGAAAGGCGAAGAATGTTGTGCATCAGGGTGATTTCGGGCCTTTCCGTCTTGACAGGAAGATAAAATCTCTCAACGAGTTCCTTCAAAAGGACCTTAAGATGGATGAGGTCACTGTGGAGGCAGCCTCAATTCCCTTTGTGATGGCCAATCCTGACTATGTTCTCTTGACCGGTGACGACATGATCATCATCGATGAAGAGCCTGCTGTCCCTCACATGGTCTACTACATTGTTGGCGGAATTGGCTATCGATTTGACAAATCAATAGGAGCGATACATGAGGAACGGTTGTTCCGTGTCGGTCAAGATCTCACAATACACGGAATTGATGAGGCGTACTCCGAGACAATGATTGCTCGGGTCACCTCTGACTTTCAGAATAATGTTCATTCTCTGATCTTTGCAGATCTCTGGCGGAAGAGCACGGCAAAGCCGCTTGGAGTTGGATTTGGAGACCTACTTGTCAAGATTGGACCTGAGAGTGACATCTGGAGCGGGGTCTTCGAGGTGTATATCAGTCCACCTAGAACCTGATTGCTTCGAACGAATCGATTGCATTTATCACTGCTCGAAATGCGTAGACCCTGAACGTGTAAGTGATTGGGATAGAGTCTGATACACCCGTGAGGCTGACTATCCGGGAGAGTGCATCATCACCCAGTGCAGCAATTCCTTGCAAGGACTGAATCGTGACTGTATCTACGCCACAGCCCCCCACTATTGCCAAGTCCCTGCTTATGTCCTCGGTCTTGGTGTACTCCGTCTCATTTGAAGATAGCCCGACATCGCCAAGCCGTAGGCTCCACTTGTCATTTAAACAAGAGCCAATCGTCTTTGCGTACGAGTATGCAAAATATTCTCCAACATCGCCGTTAAGAGACCTTGAGAGCTTGGTTCGTGATACATCTATCTCGATCAGAGATATCTGATTCAACGCATCCGGGACTAACCCACAGGCGAGCATGATGTTTCCACTCCCGCTGAGATAGTCGTCAACTATAAAGAAGTCTGCCAAGACACCCACCCCGAGACTATCGTTGCGTGCTTGGTCGAGCATATGCTCCATTGATTGTTGAACCTTCGTTTGGATAGTATCATCGATTGTCGCACGTATGAGTGACGCAAATCCAACGAAATCGAGACTCCTTGTGACAGACATCAGCCAGTCCCATTCTTCTGCTGATAATCGTAGGTCGAGCATGACTGTGACATTTGACGGCTCCATACCCGCAGAGTCCAACAGATCACGAATGCGTGTGATGTCTTGTGAGAAGTTAGAGAACAGGGTGTCAAACAGTTCGGTTGACCCGAGACGACCGGGCAGTGCCGCCTCTCCCCTATTGGGTCTCACGGTGATGGTCACTCCTGCGACCTTGCCTGTCAGGTCCGATAGCCAGAGTGAGAGAGACGACCATGACTCTGGCGAGTAGTCGAGAAGGAGCAGATTCGGTTCGACACCAGATGATGTCAGGAGTTGTATGGTCTCATTGGTCGGTGCAACATCAGAGGCAAGTGGGACATCCAGCTTGATCAATGAGGGGGTTCTTGCATTAACATGGGCAATGGGCGTCTGTCCCATGACATATACTGCAACTGGAAAGGCAGCACCTAATATATTCAATATTATTAACCACACCAGACCCTTACGACCGATGTTCCTCAAGCTTGTCTTGGACCGAATGTTTCCCAGCAATGGAATGACTACTATTGCTCCGATGTTCATTACTGCAAGAATGGCAAAGCCATGAACCAGTACCGAGAGCATTCCCAATAGTACTCCGGTGACGAGTAGTATGA
>JAGSHP010000131.1 GCA_029855925.1 Candidatus Thorarchaeota archaeon
ATCCACCATGTCAAAACACCTGTAGAGAGCGAATAGGTTCGCTCTTTAGTAAACATATAAACATTGTCAAGTAGTAGTTTCCAGACGAATGCACCAGTAGTGATGATGATAATGATTGTTTGAGGAAGCCAGGTCGTACTTGTGTTCTCCGTCAATAGCGTTGCCATATCTGTAGAGACTCATGTTCTTGGACAACAGTCAAAGGTCAAGAGCGGCCTTGTGTGTAGATGAAGATTCTTCTAGCATTCGAGAAGGAAAAAAGGGGGAGGGATACATGTATCGAACAACGACACACGTATCATAGAACAAGAAGGGACAGGGGGATCATAGCATCCACAATCGCCATTATTATTATTGCAATCAATGCGAGCTTGTAAATGTCCATGTCTTTCTTGAGGATGATGTCTCTCTTTACAAGGACGAATCCCAGAGCCATGAATACTATAAATAGTATTAATATCACGACTCCATGACCGGTCCAATGATGACCCGTTATGGCCACAAAGAAGTTCTTGAAGTCCTCACTCAGTTCCTTTCCTATTGTTATCAGCGTGTTCGCTATTGATATCAGTATCAATGAAAACAGTGCAGAGATCTGTGTGAATTTGATTGTTTCTTCATCCATCTCTTACACACCCCCAAGCCCAAGTTTTAGGCCGGCGATTATGATTCCGCCCATTCCTTCCAGAAGCAAGACACCTAGTACTAGCATGATGGAAAGTAAAGCAATGGTCTTTCTATAGTATGGATTGTTCAGTTGCTCTTCAGTGGCAAAGTATCCAAAGATTCCCAAGACTATTGCGAACCAAAATCCTGAGATGAAAATGTGTTCCTTGGTCTCCATTACCAACGTGTGAGCCCATGCCATCTCGCCACCCGTGATTATCGCCTTGTCTGCGCTGTAGTACAATACGTACCACCATCCAGCCAGCAAGTATGTCAGTGCACCAAAGACAATGAGCACAGTGCCGTATATTCTCAGACGTTTAGGTGAACCACCCCAAAGGCTCTCACCGAACATCAGTATTGCGCCTATCATGACCAGTATTGCTGTGAACACATGAGCCGAGGCTGCAAGCGTTATTATGACATTTTGCGTTTTGATCACATCCCAGTTTCTTGTCGCGGGTCCGTGACAATAGTTTCAAAATGTAACTTACGCTATAAATATGTTCTCATTCATGTCACATTACGCAAAAAGGGCACTTCCCTCGCCTGTGGAGCGGAAGTACCTGTCTGTGAGGTCGGCAGTTGTGCTTCCTAGATGAGTCTACGATGTCGTCACTACTCTTCCAGCATTCTCATTGGTTGATTGCAGCAGACGAGTGTCCCTGCTCCTGATTTTTTCACGACAACGACCTGTCCACAAATGTCGCAGATGTATGTTGCTCCTTCTTTAGCCATAATTTCAAGCTCCTTTTGATTTGTCTTCTATTCGTCCGCCACCATAATGAATCTACCGCTTTCTATGGAAACTGAACGTTAATAATAGCAAATACATATAGTACGAAGATACAAATAGAGATATGCACGAATAATCTACGAACTGCAAAGAGGCGAATAGGCTTGGCTGGGTTGACAAAGGGAATGATTGTAGATGTGCGGGCGTCACGGGAGATCACAATTCCCGAGGACTTCTACAAGAGTGAAGTATCCACTGATGTTCAGGCGGCTATTGTGATATACTTTGAGCGCACTGGTGAGATCCGGTTCATACCAATGAAGCGCTCAGGTGGTGCAAGGGTTCGACTGGAGGTTGAGAAGGTCAATCCTGCGTTGATGCAAACAATGACACATCTGTTCAAAGAGCACGACCTGACTGTTCTCTATACCACCGGCTTTTGCTTTGAACAGAATCGTTGTATCTATGAAGTCTATTTTGCAACGGACCACATCAAAGAGAAGGAGTCCGCAATCAGAAATATTCTGGAGAACATACCTGGCCTCTATGAGAGTGAGTTTGAGATATTGGAAGTCGGAAAGCAGTGGTAATTTCTCTCAATTCGCTGCTCACAAAATCCTGAGCGCCACAGTGTCTTTTGTGCTCGTTGCAACGATCTCGAGCTTTTTCTTGAGCAGAGACTCCAAGTACCCCCTCATGAATGGCGCCGGGTAGAACGGACTACCAATCACAATTAGCCTGTCACGAAGACTAAATGCGCCCCATCCCTGGTCTTGGAGAAGCCTGAATACTAGAGGAAAGTTCTTCGGGTCCTGTGGGTCCTTGCCGTAGAACAATCGAACCACATCTGCTACTGGGGTCTGTGCTCCTGCAGTGATGCCAAGCTCGTATTGGTCCGCGGGCGTAAGTTTGGAAAAGAACAGTGACGAGAGGGTCTCGCTCTCAAGGACAACTCGGCTGGAATCAACGTAAATGCCGCGCTCGCTCCACTTGTAGACGGTCAGGTCGATGAACCATCTCACGGCGTCTTCGATCAGCTGAGCTCGCGACCTCCCAATCCTCTCTTGCACTAGTCCATCAATCTTCGACACCAGTGATTGACTCATTGTCACACTGATGATACGCTTCTTATCCTCCTCTTCCCCCAACTGTTCTTGCTCCTTTCCAGCCATTGACGAATTCTCCTCCTGTGTGTGAACTCTCACTTTCATTAGTTATCGGTGAATATCACTTATTTACCGCTACTGAAATCGAAGAAGGACTATACCTTTCTACTATTTCAATCTTCGGAATTCCTTCTACTCTCTGCGGTGTCGCCATCTTCTGTACTGACTACACTCCTGGCCTGCATGTCAAGAATGTCGGTGAAAGAAACATTCTAAAGTTGATAATCAATGCCTATGCATAGTGATTGATTGAGGTCTAGATTTGGGTTATTGTGAACTCTGGCTTGAGCAACGGACTCAGGATCGAGCCTTCCGAGTGGCTCTATTGGTCCCTCTTGGATTTGACACGCCTGATGATTTTCACCGGCTGGAGATGCAGGATGAGATTCCAGAGCGAGAGTTCTATGTCAGTAAATGGTTCGCCGGCATCTTTGCCGCAAAGACCGCAATGGAAGATGCTGCAATGTTCTACAAAGACAGCGATATCCAGTTCTTATTTTTCAGAGAGATTCGACCAGTGACTGCCACTGTACCATCTTGATGTTAGAAGAAAAAGAAAGAGTTGAGGGGGGCAAGCCCCTCCAATTTCATGATGGCCACGGAATGACCAGACCCAGCATTGTCGGAGCGAATATCACTACAATGCCCACACCGATTGCAGCAAGTCCAATGAGTACGCTGATTGGTGTCCATGCGAAGATCTTACCTATGAACTGAATGATTTTGATCAAGAGTCCTCCAACCATGTAGACCACTGCAAAGATGATGAAGCCGATCACGATCATCCCCTTCAGAGAGATGATCTGAGTGATGTATTCACCAACATACGGATACGCGGCGTAGGGTGCGAGCAGTCCGTAGATCGTGAACGTTGCAAAGATGGCGACTGCCAGAGCAAATACGGCTGCAATGGGCAACTTGGACAGAAGTCGCATCACCAGTGCGAATCCAATAACGATGAGCATTGCCGCCACGATAGTCCCTGTGGGATTGGTCACATAGACAACATATCCCACGAGGATATCTAAGGCACCTACAATGAATCCTAAGAATGAGCCAAGTTTTACGAGAATGTCAAAGATCGTTCCAAGCAGCGGAATCGGATCTGTGATGTTCTCAAACAACCAAATTGCGGCAAGGATGCCAGAACAGATGAGTACCCATCCAACGACCACTGGGTCTTGGAAGTATATCATGATTTCGTCAAGACTAAAGTCAAAGACTCCTAGTTGTAGCATTGATAACACCTCGGAGTAACAATGAGATTCATTTACACTCGCACTAAAAAACCTATGTTCGCCAAGCCTTTTAGTGAAGTCCCATCAACAATCCTGCAAAAATGAATGACAACCAGTAGACCATGCCATTGACAAGAGCCACTATTCGTGGTCGTCGTCCGCCAACCATCAGCGTGCTCTGATAGCCTGTCGATATGACGGATATCATCAACGTGACCAGCAGCGGGGCAATGTCCTGAATTGAGATCGAACCGAACGTGATGCCGCCACCGCTGAAGAGTGACGCGACGAACAAGAATGGGGCAAGAGCAGACAGTAGTCCCAGTACGATTGCGCTGGTGAAACAGAGAAGGTAAACTTTAAGCCGTTGGGCTGCGATGATCGAGTCACGTTCCTTTGCCACGGCAGAACGCTTGACAAGACGGGTCACGATCTTTCCCAGTCTCACTCCAGCATCTCTTGCGGACATCTCGCACATCTGTCCAGTGAGCCTAAACAAGTACGCCACTCGCTGTCCACGTGCCAGCAATGCAGCCTCGTCTATAGCCTCTTGAAGGGATGTTTCGTGGACATAGATCTTCTCTAGAGCCCTGTCGATCATTGGTCTTATCTCTGGGGAGGCGTCCTCCCGGGACTCCTTGAGGGCCACTTCGAGAGTATCCCCAGTCCTGAGCCGCTCACTGACCAGCATCATAAAATCGAGAAACTCATCATACTCTCTGAGGATCTCCTTTTGAGTGGGCGCTATGATTCCGCTCTTCTGGGGCCTGTCGAAGTATGCTGAGAACGAACGTGAGAATCTTGTTCTGAGAATGACATTGAGCCCCACAAGAACTGGCATCAGGAGTAGGACGAGTGGGCTCGTTGCGAATCCTGACAACGCGGCCGCAAGGGTGAACATGATTGGTGTGTACGTCACCAGTGCTGCTACTATGAGCAGTCTGCTCTCAAGTTCCAGGTTCTTGGAGCGAAGGGCCATGTCTGCCTCAAAGGACTCTCCTGATAGAGCCTCCAGAAGGTCTGTCTTTTCCTCCATCGCCGAGAGGACTGCGGTGATGTATCTTCGCAGATCGTCAGATGGCTGATTGCGGGCAAACTCTGAGAGGAGTGTCTCAGGCTGTCTCTTATACACATCTG
>JAGSHP010000388.1 GCA_029855925.1 Candidatus Thorarchaeota archaeon
AGATGTGTATAAGAGACAGGTGTTGTGGGGCACCGCTAATTATGACCGGTGACTTCGATGCCGCTCGTGAGTTCGCAATACACAACATTGAGGAGTTCAAAAAGCTGGGCGTCAAGAGAATCGTGACTAATTGTCCGGGCTGCTATAAGATGTGGTCTCACGAATACCATGAACTCTTGGGAATCGAGCATGATCTCGAAGTCCTCTATGGCCCCGTCTATTTTGCAAAGCTTGCAGAGGAAGGGAAACTCGGCGAGCATCTCAAAGAACATCCCATAAAGGTAACATTTCACGACGGTTGTGACGCCGGGAGAAACTCGGGGATATACGAGGAGCCGCGGATAGTCCTGAGAAACATTCCCGGTCTCCAGTTTGAGGAGATGCCTCATAATCGAGAGAACTCCTACTGTTGTGGCTCCGGTGGAGTCCTCAGGGCAGTTGACGAAGTCTTCTCGATGCAGATCAACGAACTAAAGGTCAGGGACATCGAGAGAACGGATGCCGATGTTGTGGTCTCGGCATGTCCTTCCTGTGTTGAATTCATAAATTCGGGACTGCCAGAGGCAGGCTCTAAGAAGATATCAAAAGACCTCGCCGTCATCCTCGCCGAAGCAATGGGCTTCACGTGGGACGGTCTCGACGAGGTCTATGGTTGATCTCATGCAGGTGGCGCAGGCGGAGGTTGCATTAACTTCCGCAGTAGCGCTGCAACAATTAGAAACATGATAATTGTTGTGAGATACAGAAATTCAACAGGCAAACTGAGACCTGCAACAATATACGCCGCAGTCAAGAATAGGCCAGTGAACAGGTGCGTCATAATCGTGCCTGCGTTCGCAGGAAGCATCCGCATAGGTGTGTCATGGAATCGCAGAGCCACGCGACTCGCGTATATGGCCAGAGGAATCGTCATCAAGCCCAGTAACATGTATTCATGTACGTAGCCAAGAAACACAGGCAATATGATCGACGCGTATGTGAGGAGCAGGAGAACCACGTAGCCCTTTGCTGCTCTTGCACGACCGAGTCGAACTACAACCGTGTATTTACCAGCAGCCTTGTCGCCCTCATAGTCGGGAAACTCATTGATGTACAAAACGGCGGAGATCAATAGCGCCACGGGAATCGATGCAAAGACCGGCTCCCAGTCCAGAACGGCAGTCTGTACATAGAACGATCCTAGAGTCATAAGTATACCAAAGTTGAGACCTATGAACACTTCTCCAATACCTCTACTTACAAGACGCACGGGGGGAGCGGTATAGAAGAATCCCGAGGCCGCTCCAATGAGTCCTAAGGCCACAATGATGATACCCAATTGAAGATAGAAATAGAAACCTATAGCGACTGCGATGCCAAAGAATACAAAGGAACCCGCCAGTACAGCTCTTGGCGAGAGAAGCCCATCTTGTATAACTCGGCTTCCGCCGCTGAAAGGATTGGGATACAGATTCTGCTGATCCGCACCCGACTTATAGTCAAAATAATCATTTGAGACATTTGCCGCGAAGTGCAGACAGGCAGCGGCAATCAGGGTAAGAACAAAGTACAACAGATTGAAAGCACCGGTGCGCATCCAAGCGATCGCGGTCCCGAGAAGGACGGGAACGAGTGTCGCCGTCAGGAAGGGAAGACGTAACTCACGAAGCCAGATCTTGACCAGTCCGGGTCTCGCGGTCTCGTTATTCTCTTGTGGCATTGTCATCTGAATCAAGAGGCGTTTAGAGGTCTTACATTAAAGAGTTAAGGGTCGCGGTCAACAAGATATGAACCGAACTTTGAATGATGCCTCTAGTTTTTTATTACCGCTTCACATCGATTAGGACACTCACAGAAACTCGAAATAAACAGAGATTCTCTGTTCACCGGTGGCTACAGACACGACCGACCAAGAAAGTACTCTAAAAACGAAGATAGTGGATTTTCTAACGCTTGAGCCGCACATTCTTGCATTGTTTGGTGCAGTCTTTTTGATCACGTTAGGTGAACAGATGTGGAGCGAATTCTTCACACTCTATTTTGAAACGCTTGGCGGCACTGTCATAGCTCTTGGTGTCTTCAAGTCAATATCAGATACTCTGGATGCTGTCTTGCAGTTTCCCGGGGGTGTGATCTCAGACAAGTGGGGGAGGCTCAATGCAGGGATCTCCTTTGTGATCTTTGGAATTGGAGGCTATTTCATATACGCCATTGCGCCATCATGGGAGTTTCTGTTCTTCGGACTGGTCATGGTACAGGGAACTTCGAGCCTTTTGCAGCCCACAATCTTTGCAATCATTGGCGATAGTATTCCTCCTGAGAAACGTACCAATGCATTCTCTGTACAATCAATTCTCAAACGCTTGCCAATAGTTGTGGCTCCAATGATCGGCGGGTTCATCTTCAACTCAATTGGGATATTTAACGGCGTGAGGGCCACCCTTTGGTTGACAATAGCACTTGGTTCAATTGCGGTCATCATCCTCTACCATGTGAAAAAAATGGATCTTGAAGTGCAAAACGATTTTCACGAAACGGCTGACGAGTCGGATGACACATCGCAAGACGAAGATAATGCCTCAGAGAACGAAACCCGAACAACAGAAGACCCAATAGATACCATCTTGATCGAGGGAGAGGATGCCTCTGAAGCCAGTTCGAACTGGATGGAGAAGATTAAGTTACCGAGGCTGTCTCTTATACACATCTGA
>JAGSHP010000013.1 GCA_029855925.1 Candidatus Thorarchaeota archaeon
CTATATCCGTGCGGAGATTCTTGATGTTGCGCGAGAGGTGGTGGAACGGGCGGAGAGCAAGCTATGGGACATTCCCAAAGCAACCCGTCGCAGGCTGAGAAAGAGAATTGACGATATCATCGATGCGCTTCCTGAAGAGACCGCGACAGATGACGATGACGACGACATCGACGAAGACCTGCTCGAGTTCACAGACGTATAACTCGGGCACTATTGTGCTGACCAATCGTTCGTTCGAATGACCTTGTCAAGGAAAACTCTATTTGTCTTGACTCCGCAGTTGTACTATTCCCCCACAAGGAGTGCCACTGCATGAGGTCCTCGACCAACCGATACGTGAGTATTGCAATCACCCTAGCATTGATTCTTCAGATGTTCTCATTCGTTGTTGTTCAACCGTCCACTCCATCTCTTCCACAACGTATTGTATCATCACCGACAGTCTCCGAGATGCCTGTGGCCAATCAGACCCCCCTGAGGATGGCGACAGTCGTGGCATCAGATCCGTCCTCTTATGTCGACGAATTATCGTACATCGCTGCTATTCCCTCTTCTGTATTCCTGAGTGGTAGTACGCACTATCTTTCACCATTGATTCTAAGTGACGGGTCGAAGACGGAGTCTTGGTTACTCGAGGACTGGGCTGAGTACTTGGCGCCTGATGGGGGTGTGACTCAGCTCCGGGTCATTGGCGATGTTCCAATGCAACGGGTCGCAGACTTTCGGAGAACGCTTGGGTCCTCCGTCTTTCCATTCATCGAGGCCACCAGCCCTGAGGATGTTGCCTCAATGCTTGCGGTCTCCGATTGGAAGTCGTCTGACGTTGCTGTCTTTGCCATTGTGGACCCGTCTTTCGAGAATCCATATGTGGGACCGGGGCACACTACCTTCGCATTTCAAAACGATCCCGTGCAGACCGATAGTCAGACAATTCAAGTCACATCAACCGACCCCGTCACAGTCACCTTCACACCTCCCACTGGGACCGGATGGATTGAGGGTTCATTTGATTGGTCTGGTTCGTTCTATTTCACGCACACCCTCAGAGACCCGAATGGAAATCTGGTTGACTATTCAGTTCGAAGCCAGACCTACCAAGAGCGCTTTTCCAGCTACGTCGACAGTCCTGTGCCCTTGCAATTCTGGGTACCAAATACAGGCGACGGACAGTGGACCCTGACACTTTATCCTGAGGCAAGTGTAAGCTCCCCAGTCACAGTGACCAGTTCTTTCCTATATCACCCTGGTCATGTTGAGACGGTCTCGGTTCCTAATAACGCGAAGTCACTATCTCTCAATGTCACCTGGACGAACAGCGCAACGGATCTCAATCTTGCTCTGATTGATCCCTCCGGGCGACTCGGCGCCTGGGCTCCTGCAGGAAGCATCATTGCAAGCCCGGGTCGTGAGAGCGTTGATGTTCAATATCCTATGGCTGGCGATTGGACCGTGATGACTGCATGGATGAATGCGACTAGCGAACGAAACGATGTGGACATGACTTGGAGCATTACTACTATCTCCCCCTATGTTGCACCCTGTTTCGAGTCCGCCGCAAATGGCGCTGTACTGGCCTCGCTTCTCAACGCACCACTCCTCTACGTGTACTCTGATTCGATTCCTGAGGTGACGCAGTGGGCGATTGAACACCTTGGAACCACGATCAGTTTTCTTGTTGATCCCGCATCGCTTCAATCCCATCTCCTTGTGGATGCACTTGATGACTTCTCCTTTGTGAACAATCTGAGCAACTATCCTCTGGTTTCGCAATGGATTACTGCCCTATCAGATAGTCACGATGTGGTGGTCACGGTCCCCCACGGTAATGGTGATGAATTGTTCGCACCTGCAGCCTACGCGGGGGCAATTCACGGGGCTCCGGTGTTCTCTCTGACAGGCGATGACAATGTGATGACATCATTGGCCGAGGCAACTTGGGCTCCATATCTCATTGGCCCCGAGATTGACGTCTACGTTACCAGCCGATATACTACCCGCACTGAAAATGGGTGGTATGATGAACGCATCCCCAACCGCTATACCATGCAGACCACCGCCAGCAGCTTCGAGGATTTCTTGGATGACCGTGGTGCCTACAATGATTCGGTGTCCCAACCCGTCGTAATACTGGCCTCAGTAGATGAGATCAAGCCAAGTTTCGATAGATCTCTTCAGTCACACTTCTCTCCGGGTCGAATTCCTGCAAGAACGGCGGCGCTTGCCTCAGCAATGGTCAGTCGAGCTGGACTTCACAGATTTCTCTTCCGTGTTGCGAACTCTGCTGATGATGCACTGGTCTCCATGTATGCCTACACTGAGGACGCTGGCTTTGTGGATAATAATTTTGATTACTATGTTGTCGATCAGTTCGAGAACTCAACTCGCCTGATGGACGACGCAGGATTCAATGTGCAGACCCACATTGGGTATCAGGAGGTCTTCTCCGCAGTAGCCTCTCAGGTCGCTCTCTGGACGTTCAGTACCCACGGTACCCTCACAAGATATCCGACGGATCCGCCTGACCGGCCGGATGGTCTTGGTCTCTTCTCTCTTCGGGAGATTGACGCTCCATACGGTATGGAGACCTCAACACTCCGAGACGCGAATGGGGATCATCTTGTAAATCCCGTCCTATACGAGGAAGAGAGCGCACTTCACCGAATAGAGAACACTGGAACTCTGGAGGCTGCTATTGATAATATTGGATCACCAATCGTGATCATCACTGCATGTCTTTTGGGTGGGTCTCAGCTACCCACCATGATGATGGAACATGGAGCTGTCGCAGTCATGGCATCTCCACGAACGGTGTACTTTCAGCCAGCCGCCATGGTTTCATTGCTTGTTATGCAGAAGTTGACAGCCGGGGAGTCCACAGGCTCTGCTCTAAGCTACGCATTGACAACAGTATCATCTGACTATACTAACCCTCTTCCAAGTGGTGACCCGCGAGACTATGCCAACCAGCACATTCTCTACGGCGACCCCTGCGTCCATCTCTACGAGCCGGACTCAGTCCCTCGCATCACTGCCCTCGATCCCGGCAGCCTGGCTCTTGGTGGTCATACACCTGGCAGAGGGGTTCCCGCGGTTGTTGGGCTTGGAAGCACGGACTATCTGCCGACCTCTCTAGAC
>JAGSHP010000331.1 GCA_029855925.1 Candidatus Thorarchaeota archaeon
CTATTCGATGATGATGGTGATGGAGTAGGCTCGGACTGTAACTCGGTCATGTACGCTAAAATCGGGTATGGAGAAAGCATTACTCTATGAATGGGCCGCACATCATGGTCTGACGGAATGGATGTAGAATTATCGCAGTCGATGCAGATGGTCCGTATCTGATGAAGTCATTTAGCGGCCGTCGCATCGGCTCGATATCTTTGTGCTCCTTGATGGTCATGGCACAGTCCTTCAATACAGTGGCAATCACTTCTATGGCAAGACGCCACCACTATCCTGCTGTTCGGAAAGCCTTTTCTTGTTCGTAACGATACGCAGCCTACCAATGTCTGTAGTAAACGTCCGGTCAAGCAGAGGAGGTTTTGTGCTCGAATACGGTGACATGCAGATAGGGCTTGACACAAGTGTTCCGTGGGGCCCCACACTCCTCTCTCATTCCCATGCGGATCACACACGGTCGATTCACCATGCAAGAGAGATCATAGCAACAAAGGGGACCATAGACACACTCTCTGCGCGAGGCGGCAGAGTGAATGGCAAGGTCACTCTTGCAGACACTGGTTCCACCATATTCTACGACGACATTCTAATCACGGTTCTCAATGCAGGGCATGTACTTGGGTCCTCTATGTTTCTCATCGAGCTTGCAGACAATCAACGGGTCCTCTATACTGGGGACTTCAATACTGTAGACAGTCTTGTTCATGCACGGGCGACTCCCATCGAGGCGGACGTCCTGATCATGGACTCGACGTATGGCTCACCTGATTGGGTGTTTCCGAGTCGGGAACGCGTCTATGGCGACATCATAAAGACCGCGCAGAAGTGTCTGGATGAGGGCAAGTTCCCCCGCTTTCATGCCTATTCTCTGGGCAAGGCTCAGGAGGCAATAGCTCTACTGCATAACGAAGGGTTCGATGTTGTCACGGGAAACAAGAGCATTGATCGGGTCTCCCATGTATACAATCGTCACGGTTTGAACCTGGTCTACAATCCACTGGACTCAAGGACTACTCGACAATTGTTCGAGCGTGGATGCGTTGTAGTCTCGTCGTCCAACAGGCATACCTTCTACAACCTATCAAGGCTGATGGGGCCCAGGTTCGCCCGCCACATAGAAGACCTCTCTGTGGACTACAATCTCTCAGGCTGGACACTCTCTCAATATGGCAATGGTGGACTGCCCCTCAGCGCGCACACCGACTATCCTGGGCTCATAGACTTCGCGAAGAAGGTTAATCCCGTGATCACTTACTGTTTTACTGAGAACGGTCACGTGTTAGCAGAGGCGCTCTCTCAGGAGGGGATTGTGGCTGTTCCGCTTGAGTAGGTAGGTGATAGCGATGGACTCGAAGACCATTGAATCGGAGCTGGTTGACCCCGTTCACGCGAGTTCGTTCTTTTCAGTCTCGCGAACAGGAGAGATTCATGAGCGACTGATATACGAGTATGAAGATCCTGGTGGATACTATCGTCGTGTCCTTGCCGATGACCTGCTCTACGAGTCGGAGGTCTCTACACTGTGGCAGAACATGCAGTACTTCCTTGATCGTGAGCGCGTCGAGATCAACGGTCAACAGGTGCGGTCGACGGTGCGTTATGTGGAC
>JAGSHP010000389.1 GCA_029855925.1 Candidatus Thorarchaeota archaeon
CAGATGTGTATAAGAGACAGACCCTCATCAGTGACCTTAGCCCAAGCAAGAAATGGTGCACCAGAGGTAGGGTCTCCGACAATCCCCCAGGTGGATATCTCAGGTCTGAGAGTATCCTGAGATGACACGAAAACGTTCCCCAGATCAGGAGAACAGCGAACGCGAGGAGCACCAACAATTGCTATGATCAGTAGCATCATAGCGAGAGACCGTCGAAGACCCATGACTGTAACTAGCTAAGTTTGTTAATTAGATAAACGTTTCACGCACGCATGTGACTGGATTGTGAGAAATGAGAGGGTGGGCGCAGTGACCGGGGTAATGCAACGCTTGCCGCGCCACCACCTATTAAATACATTTTGAGCGTCGCATTCCACACATTCTGTTTTGAGGATGTGTGCAAGATACCTGCCGCACGCCAAAGCAGGCTATCGACCCTCGGTATATTCGACTGCGCCCATATCTTCTGAGTGTTCCTTACTGTATAAACTTTGGGTAATATTCATCGTCTAATGGATAATCATCCAAATCACACAGAAACTCTCATTCGACATATTAGCAGATATGCATAAAAAACATATGGTCATATCATTCGTTTTGCGTGTCGAAAAAGAGGAGGGCACAGAGCACCGATCGTGATCGGCCTCTGTGGTGTGTTGCACTATCTGACTCTGACGAGAGTACGGCGTTTTCTGAACAGTGCCACAAGTCCGACGATGAGAGGAAGCCCGCCAACAAAGACAACAGTCGTCAGACCATAGTCAATGACGTCGGAGGGGCTCGCATCAGCCGAGAACAGTGGTGGTGTTGGTCTTGTTCCATTGGTAACGACCTGTAGTCGAGTATCGTAGTTCAGCGCCAAATCAAGAGAGCCTTCGCCATCAAAGTCGCCCAACACAAAACCGTAGATCGTCCGTGCTGAGGAGTAGAGGGCAAGATTGCTCCACGTTCCTATCTCGTAGATAGAGAGCTGTGCATCCTGCACCAGCACAACATCCTGCTTACCATTGCCATCAACATCGCCTGTCGTTAGCCAGATGTATTGCGGTGATTGAAGCGACAGAGATGAGAGCTCCGAATAGGTAGTGGAATTTCCTTGACCGATGCTGATTCCCTGACCACGAATACTCAGCATGACTTCGTCGTTGGCAGACCCGGAGTCGAAGTCACCCACCGCGAAACCATCAATGGCAACACCAAATGGATGATACCAGAAGGACCCGTAGGTCTGCCCACTGATGGTCCGAACTCCTCCGTCAGCGGACACCCCTACAACATCGGTTCGCGAGTCGCCATTGAACTCACCAGTCGCCATGTCAACAAGACCACCACTAGGGTGGTAGTCCCCTAGATAGGTGCAGTCACCCGAATAGAACAGGATGCGACCACTGACGCCAAAGGCAAAGTCAAGTCCGGAAGACCCATCAAACTCCCCTGTGACGAGATCAACAGCAGCGCCTGTCGTGTTCATAGAGGTGACGTACAGACGCGAGCCTGTGTTATCATATACCGCAGCCCCAGTGCCTGAGGGGAACCCCATCACAACAACGTACTCGACTCCTGCCGTTCCAGGCACGAAGTCACCGACCGCAACTCCTTCAACAGTCCCTGAGCCATATGACTCATTGATTGCTGAGATGGGCGCACCCGTCACGCCATCTAGGGCAAAGACCGTGAAGGTGTTGTCAGACGGACGGTTGTAGTATGCAAGGACATCATCATAGCCGTCTCCTGAGAGATCTCCAAAATCGACATCGTAGATGACACCTGGCACCGAGTAGTTCCACAGAGTCGTGGGATAGTCGGTCATGTACGCTCGAATCTCGCTACCGTCGAGAATGATGAGTTCATCCTGTGGGTCGCTGTTGAGGTCATGGCTGTACATCCTGCGCACTGTCTGAACGAAGTTTTCAGCCCAGTATTGGTTCCATGCTGAGAAGACCTCGGGTGGTTCCTCAGTACCGGGTACGACCTCGTCATAGGCCAACATCTGACCTGTGGTTGTAGAACCAAGAAGCTCGTCCCATCCATCACCGTCGATGTCAGCTGCTGCCGCACCGTTGAAGTCAACCGTGGATATCTCAAAGTACCGTGGCAGACCAGTCAATGCGTCAAGCGCAACCAGGCATCCGTCCGTCATGGCAACCGCCAGCCCGGCCCTTCCTGAGAAGTTGCCGAGAAATGCGTTCTCAATTGAGGACACAGGTGGAGTGTAGGACCAGACCTGTCGACCAGATGTGAACTCCTCATAGTAGATTCCGTGGTCTGTCCTCAGCAGCGCCTCGGGTTGTGCATCATCATCAAAGCTGGAGACCCAGATCTGACGAATATTGTCGGGGAGTTCCACCGTAGAGTTGTAGAGGATATCACCAGTGTGCCCGTCAACCACAGTGAGGCGCTTTGTGGCCACAACAAGGTCGTCGTATCCATCGTCGTTGTAGTCCATCACTACCGGAGTGACCAGAGTGTTTCCAATGAAGCCCTCGATGTGCTGATAGATTGAGCCATTGTTGCCGTAGAGGATTGTCAATGAGTAGTTGGTATGTATAATGGCTATGTCGAGATACGGGCGCCCACTGAAATTGCCTACAACAACGCTTTGCGCAAGGATATTGACGCCAAGGTCTTCGGTCCATAGTATCGTGCTGTTCTGTGCCCAAACACGAACCTTGTCATCGGAAGAAGCGCCAATGATCTCAGTCCCATCAACATCGGACACATCACCAAAGGTAACGTGGCCTGGATAATAAGTTGCAGTGGGCAAGAAGAGGACGAGCCCTGGTAGCGTAGAATTCCATAGTGTGTCTCCAGTACTGGCATCAATCAGCGTGTAGTTGAATCTATTGTATGAAACGGCAAGGACCGGACCAGATGAGGTATTTGCCAGCGCCATGTCATAGAC
>JAGSHP010000391.1 GCA_029855925.1 Candidatus Thorarchaeota archaeon
TCGATTCCGTTGTAACCACGAAGACCAATTTGGTTGATGAGTGACTCAAAGGTCTTGAGGACTGACAGAGGGACTTCTACAGACAAAGGCCAATAGTTACCACAATAGACAAAGTCGCAGTTTCTGCCTGATGTGGGTTGTCCTATCAACTGTCCCTGAACTGAGATCACCTTGGAACCATCACTCGTACCAATGACAGCGGCACTGCAATCAGTCCCCGAGATATACTGCTGTATAAGGGGACCACTCTTCAACAGATTCTCGCGATCACTCATGAGGTCTCGTAATGACTCCTCGTCACGGACCAGATGAATTCCACTACCTCCACCAGAGGTAGTCCTTCTGATGACACAGGGGTAACCAACAATGTCTGCCGCTTCAACTGCTTCGCTGAGCCTGCGTACTCGAATTGTGCGGGGGTAATTGATTCCAAACCGTGCAGTCAATCGAGAGAGCAGATCCCTGTCTCTGGCTCGCCGGAATGCCGCTGAGTCGTTTCCCATGACCTGTACTTGGGTCTCTAGTCTGGCCACCGTATCTGGATAGTCGTCAAAACCGCTACCCAGTACCACAAAGTCCACGTCGTCAGAGAATTCTCCAAGGAAATTGCTAGTGAGTGCTTCGTGAACAGGAGCCTCAAGTGAGGAGCGTTGACGTTTGCCGGGTTGGGGATTCAGGACTGAGACCCATTGGTCAGAGCAATCAGCGAGATCGTCGTCACCCCAATAGTCTGAGACAACGACTCTTGCGCCAAGTCGCTTCAAAGAACACGCTATGGGGCGAGCGTTGAAACCAATGACACCGACAGTCGTTCCCTCTAGATTCAAGTCTGCTCGAGGCCCAAGGGGTCACTGCAGAGATAAGAGTTCCTGACCACTCAAAGTTTTAAGATAACTCAACATCAGTGACGCGAGAACAATGAAGCGCGTCAACGAATCGGATATTGAGAAGGTCACAGTTCAAGGAACGCGGGGAATTGTGCATATTTGGGATGCGGTGAGAGAGCCGCTCGTCGCGGGAGTCAGAGAGGTGGTCCCACATAGCGAAGTGCCCGCACGAACTCATGCCCATCCGGAGGCCCAACTAATCTATGTCATCACGGGGCACCCAAAGATCACCAATACCCTCGAAACCATACAGCTTCAACCAGGGGACTTTGTTCTTCTTGACTCGAACGAGGAACACTATGTAATTACGGGGGACGAGCCCTCTAGAATCTTCGAGGTCAAGTACAGCAGCTAGAAGAGTAGTGAGGGGGCAGTCAAGTCACGTCTCCGCCACAGAGCAATTTATCATAGAGTGTGAATAGAATGAACAGCATCTCTTAGTCAAGAAGGATCTGTCATATGAAACTAGAGCCCTTCGAACTGGAACGAATTCAGTCACTATGGGAAAACGTTGTTGAGATCAACCTTAGCGAGAGCGGAGTCGAACCACTTCGTCTCAGTGAACTGGTTGATGTCGAGGACTTGAGGGACATCAGGCTCGGATACACACAGACAAACGGAAGCGTACCATTGAGAAGACTCATCTCGAAACAGTATGAGGGAGCAGATGAGAAGAACGTCATTGTGACAAATGGCGGCTCTGAGGCAAATATGGTCACTGTCTGGAATCTTGCTCGCGAAGAGGACCGCAGGGAGATACTGGTTATGCTCCCCAACTACATGCAGATCTGGGGGTATGCTGGAATGATGGGTCTCAAGCGAGAGGCGTTCTGGTTGAAGAACGATGGAACGCGGTGGGCTGTCGACCTCGAGGAACTCAAGAGCAAGATCTCCAGCAACACAGTTGCAGTAGCAATCTGTAATCCAAACAATCCCACAGGGGCGGTCATGCGGTCCGACGAACTGAGAGCGATTGGCGAAATCGCAGATGATCATGGGGCGTGGGTCATCTCAGATGAGGCATACCGCGGTTCGGAACTAGACGGCAACCTGTCTCCAACAATGTGGAACTACGCAGAGAGGGTCTTGGTCACAAACACGTTATCAAAGAGCTTTGCCGTCCCAGGCCTCAGAATCGGATGGATAGCGGCAAAGAGTCGAGAGAAGATTGAGGAGCTGTGGGCGTACACTGACTACACAAGCATTGCCCCATCGGCACTGAGCGATCATCTGGCGGCTATTGTCTTTGAGGAGGAGATGCACGATAGCATCATTGACAGAACGCGTCATATCTTGAGAGAGAACTGGAGAGTGGTCGAGGACTGGCTGTCGGACAACAGGGACATCTTCACCTATATCCCTCCAGAGGCATCAGCAATCTTCCTCATTAGATACAAGAGTGACATTGACTCGATTCAACTTGCTGAGTTGCTCATTAGAGAGAAGAGCGTGCTAATTGCACCAGGCGACCACTTTCTCATGCCGAAACACATCCGACTTGGGTATGGTCATCACGCGGACAAGCTTCCAGTTGGTCTTGAGAGGATTGCAGAGGTCCTGAGAGCATAGCCACCTCAAGCCGAATCTATTCAGATGATTCTGTATCAAGTCTGCCCAGATCGTTTATCTAGACACATGTCAATGAACTCACGTGTACTAGTGACTGTGCAGTACACGTATGCATTGAGAGAGTACACGTATAGAACTAATGAGATTGGTACACCGGCCGTCCGTTCTCTATGACGAGCAGGTGTCCATTCCCAATTGGCTGCCAGTCTTCCTCGGTAAGTTCCTCGGTGCTGACGATATAGCCTATGCTACCTCGTGCCTTTTCCTTGTCGAGATCA
>JAGSHP010000254.1 GCA_029855925.1 Candidatus Thorarchaeota archaeon
AGTCTGAATTGGAAGACTTGGACGACCTTCCAGATACCACTGATGACGAGTCTTCAGATGAGGCTTCTCCTGATGAGGACACAGACTCCGGAGATGAAGAATAGTTTCCAAAGGAGGGGATGAAAGCCCTCTCCTCTTCCTACTCTACGAGGTGAAGTAATGCCGAAGCCAACAACAACTCTTCAGGAAGGCCTTCTGTACAAACAATCCTCAAAAGCAGAGAACGCTATTTGGATTCTGTCAGTATGGGGATTAATCTCACATTCCCACACCGACTGCAGTGCGATAGTGCCGACATGGAGTGATGTCACATGATACGCGAGATTCATGTTTTCAAGGACGGTCAAACCATATTCGAAGATGTAATTGTGCCGAACAAGGACCTTGACACCACAGCCGTGATGATGTTGGTGTCCTCTTCAGCAAAGAAGCTGCAAGAGTGGAAGATCGACAGTATGGAGATTGAGCGCTATCGCTATGTGTATATGAATTCCCACAACACGCAATTCATACTGACAATGGACCGTCAGGCCTCGGTGCAGAAGGCAAATGAAGCACTGATGTCAATGGTTTCAAAGTTCATGACCGCCTTCGAGCACGCGCTGGAATCAGACGACTGGAAGACCACAGACTTCTCACCGTTCAAGGACGGTTTTAGACGCATCATCGGACGGGTTCCGGTCAAGGTCTGTCTTGCAGGACATGGCGGTACGGGAAAGACGACATTACTGGAGCTAGCGACACTGCCATCGCAGGCGCCCCCTCAGGAGTACGTTCCCACGTTCTTTGGAGACAAGGCACTGCTGAAGGCCGACTTCGATCCATACGTATTCAGCATGTTCGATCTGGGAGGACAGGACCGATTCGTCCAAGAGTGGGGGAAGATCATTCGAGCGGGCAGCATTGTAGTCATTGTCACAGACTCAACCAAGGAGAACTTGGCATGGACAAAGCGAGTTGCTTACCCAGTCTTGAAGGCTGAGTTGCCTTATGCCCGTGCGATTGCAATTGCAAATAAGCAGGACTTGAAGGGTGCTCTCTCACCTGACGAGGTGGGGCGCATTCTCGATGTACCAGCTTATGGCATGCAGGCTAACCGGCGTGACTTTCGTGACAGATGGCTAAAGCTATTGCGCGCTGTAGCTTTTGAAGAGATTGACTTCAAGATAGTCGGAGAGATTGAGGTGGATTAGAATGAGCACAAGAGAAGACAAGTCTATAGTTGATGAGGAAGAGCGAAAGCGGCTGATCTCGGAGATTGGACGTATCAAAGACGTTCTTGATAGCTTCAAATACGGGCTCAACTTCGAGGACTTTGCAGACGAGATTTTCAAGACAATTGATCGTCAGACGCTCGCGATAAAGAAGCTTGACGAACGAATGCAAGACATTGTTGGTCGAATGGAACGACTTGAGAATCAACTGAAAGAAGGCATTCGGGTCAATGTGTCAGGTCTCGGAGCAGTGCCTGAGGGATCAGCGGAGTCTTCTACAGTGATTATCGAGGAGCCAAAGGAGGAAGCGCCTCCTGTAGACGAGCTCGCCGAGATGACACGAGAGGAGCTCGAGCGTGAGGCTTCTGAGTTAGAGGTGAAGATTGCTAAGTTCTTCGAGAAGGAGAACGAGTACTCAGAGATGGTTCTCAACGACCCAGCCAGTGCAGATGAGTACGAGCAAAAGGCTGAGGCGGCTCGCAAGATGAGGCTTGAGGCCGAGGAACGGTTGAGAGAAATAAGGGAACAATTAGAATAAACGGTTGAGGTGATATAGAATGGGACTATTTGATAGCTGGCGACGACGAAAACGTGGGACTCATGAACGATCACAGGTCAGAGCACGAGAAATACTCGTATCTGATTCAGTACCCAGCAAGACGAAGGCACTTCGTGAGATTCCTGAAGAAGACCAGGAAGAGGTTGTCAAGCTTGTTGCGGAGTATGAACGATTGGTCCGACGAAGGGATGAGTTGCAGACCGAACGTAGCCAATTGACAGTTCGCCTAGATAATGGTGAACTGACTGCGATTCAGTTTCGGAAGGAACTCATGTCACGAATTCAAGAAGCCTCGCAAGTGGCTGAACGACTCAAACAGGTTTCGTCTCGTCTAATCGAGCTTGGGTACCGTGGTGTGCTGAGGTAAGGTGATCTACTTGCCCGGTCCGGACGAACGGGTTCCTGACAAACCCGATTCTCCTAGCATTGAGGAGGAAACTCGCCGTCTGATGGAAGAGGCTATGGCGTCTGGTACGTCTAAGATTGAAACGGTCGAGTCTAAGGAGCCTGTGCGTCCGACACAAACCGCATACTTGCTGAAGGAGACCTTCCAGCGAATCCGTGTGCGGATGGAGGACCTTCTCTCAATAATAGATGATAGCCTCAAGGCCACTGAACCCAGCGTGGAGGAACAGGTGAATGAGGCGATCACTAATATTTCAAATACGCTAAGATCTGCAGGACTTGGGGTCTTTTATACGCGCACGGTGAAGACAATTCGTGATGAGCTCGCCGAGACCCTTTCCCCAATGAAACTGCTCAAGCCGGTTCAGCAGGCGTTGGCCGAGGCCCGTGACCAACTGGATGACATAATCACAAAGGCAAGTCGTGGGACTGTGAAGAATGTAGCGCGCTCCACTGGATCGCTGCAGACAAAGGTAATCCAGCTCTATGCAACGCTTCAAGACCGAGAGCGCCAGATTGAAGTTGCCAAAGTTGAGCTCTACAGGCTTCGCAAGCAGATAGCCCAGTTGGGGACTACACTCTCTCATCGTGAGGAGGAGACACAACATCTTCAAGATGAGATGTCAAAACTCAAGGACACAATAGACTCCCTCGGTTCTCAGCTGGAGGAACGCAATCAAGTGATCTCGGACCTCAAGAGCCAGTTGGCGCAGGCACAGTCTCAGATTGACCAACAAAGAGCCATGATTGAAAAGCTTGGGTCAGCAGAGGAGATTGTGGCAGATTATGAAGAGAAGGTCGCACGTCTCTCCCAGTTGGAGGGTGAGGTGGCCAAACTGAAGACTAATCTCGAGCAGCGTGACGAGATGATTCAGTATCTTCGCGACGAAGTGGCTAAGTCTTCAGAGTATGCCTCTGAACTAGAGACGAAGGCAAATGAGATTAATGACAAGCTGACCAAGGCGGAGGGTGAGGTCCATTCCCTAAGAACCGAGAACAATTCTTTGCAGGCTCAAATCGCTGAACTCAGAGCCCGTTGGAACACGCTCTATCAGGTTGCAGAAACCGAGCCCGCCTTCAAGGCATACTTTCTGGTCGCAGACAAGACAAGAGGCGTTCCTCTGACTCATCTATCTGCAGCCATGGGAATTCCAACACGGAGGCTTAAGGAAGATCTCGAGAAGTTCATAGAGGTCGGACTTGTTGAGCTTGATGGTGACGTTGTTCGACCCAGAGCCCTCTCAGAAGTGGCACGCGAACTGCAGGGACAAGAGGCTCAGATGATTGAAGAGGTGAGGGCTGAACTGGGGGATGATACTGAGATTGTTCTGGAGGCTTTTGATCTCACGGAGCCACTGTTTGAAGGCGAAGAAGAAGAACAGACTGATGACAGTGATGCCGAGTAGCACTACGAAACGAGGGCTCAAATATGGAAAACAAAAGACCATTGAAGGATGTCATGCAACAGCTTGAGAATTACACATTGGCATGGCACCATTGGTTAATCATTCTCGCTCTCCTGAAGTTAGGAGGGAGCGGCACAAAGGGGCAGATCTTTCCAGTATTCAAGAAGGAGGGTTTCTCCCCCCATGCAGTTGAGGCAATATTCAAGCGTGACCTTGTTGAGCTTGGTGAGGCTATTGAACTTGAGGGGGACATTGACAATCTGACTAATTCTACAATGATCTATCTCACCGAGGATATAAAGTTTCGTGCATTCATCAAGAAGCATCTGAAGTCCGTTGTTCGCACCCTCAGAACCAAGTGACTGGGTTTTGAACAATCACTTTTCAAAGTGGAAATGCTTTTTTGTACCCGAGCCTCTAGATACCTGAGAGATGACATTGATTCACGGATCCTATTGCAAGAGCTGTAATCATGTTGTGGTCCCTCCACGGGAGGTATGTCCCTATTG
>JAGSHP010000406.1 GCA_029855925.1 Candidatus Thorarchaeota archaeon
CCAGCGGTCCCTTCAACATCTCTGACTACGTTGCTGGTGAGTTCACCGAGCTGACCTACAACCCGAACTACTTCTACGGTCCTGATCGCTCCGCAGCCACTACTGGCACCTCTCCGACTGGAACGACCGCTCCTGACTACACACTTGCAATTCTAGCAGGTGCTGTTGGTGCAGCTGTCGTAGTGCTTGTTGGTGGTTACGTGCTTCTCCGTCAGAAGTAATCTGTAGTATAATTGGGGACTATAGTCCCCATACCCCTTTCTTTTTTTGTCAACACCCATCGAATTCAGTGCGTGTTATGGTTCTCATTTGCGTTGAAGTCCAAGTCTTTAACTGAAACGGGGATTGTCAATATGGTGCTTAATCCATGAGCAATTTTCGTGGCAGGCTGGTCCTATTCACCCTTGCAGTGATTCCACTAATCGCTGGGTCTTTTGTAGCCTCCACGGTGCTCGGTTCGGACTTCATCGGCGAGATCATCTCAACTGAGCATAACTATACCGTGGCCGAGTTGTTGGTTCAAGTACTAGTGTCAGTTGTCTTGGGGTCTGTTGTAGTCGCCTCTCTGTTCGTGATGGTTAAGCGTCGTGGCGCTCAGAGATTGGTTGTTGCATTCGTTGTCTCACCCCTACTGGGATTCATCTCCATCTTCATAGGTGAAACATTTCTTCTAGTGCTGTTCAAGGGAACAACCAGTGTCTTTGCCGGAGCCATCTTAGTCGCTTCTCTTGGTGTTTCGATGTTAGCGCTCGTACTCATCATAATCGATGTGATTCCCCCCACTGTCAGGAACCTCTTTGTGGCCTTCTACGGAAGCCTATTCGGGTCGTTCCTAGGCGTGACTCTGATCACCGGAAACATGTTTATCATCATAGTTGTGGTAATCATTGAGGACTATTTTCTCACACGATATCATCCAGCAAGCAGCAAACCAATAATCAAAGATCGCATTGGCTCTGACCCATTTGATTATACTCGTATTCAGGTACGAGAGAGCGCGGTCGGGGCAGGGGATTACATAGTGTATGCGCTGATCGCATCCCACACTCTGATCTTCTTTCCATGGTTCGTCTGGGCAATGTCAATGTTACTTGCGACTATTGGTATAGCCATCAATGCATTCGTACTCCTCCAAGAGGAAAAGATGCTCCCCGCCATTCCTCTGCCAGCCATGCTCTCTCTCTTCCCTGCAATTGTCTACATCCTGATTGCTCTGCAGTTCTCTTGAAGTGCGTTAAGCGGAAAGAAGATATTCAAAGAATGATTGTTTGGTCATGTGATCAGGAATGATTAGCGACCCAAAAACACAGAATGTTATTATTATATCTATGATATTGATCAGTGTTGTAAGTGGAATCAGTCTGGTCAACAGCGCCGCATACTACGGTGGTAGCTACGTTATGGTCACATATCTTGATGTCAGCCTTGATAAGGTTGTCATCTCAAACTTTGATCCGAGCAATCACACCGTTGATCCACGATTGTCGCTCGTCTTTCGATTCGAAGCTCCAATGACTCTCAGTGGTGATGCCACACTCTCATTCTTGACGGCAAAAGTATACCTGAATAATGAATCAATCAATTATGCAGCCTTTCGACTCAATATTCCCTCAGACAAACGGTCTCTGTATCCGGGCTACAATCAGACATTTACTCTGTCATCGTTAATCAGTGATGACGTGGACAAGGCGATCTTCTTTAACGCCTCCACATTGAATAAGTGGACCTTTAGCATCCGGCTGACCATTGCCTATCATGTGTTCAAGTCGACAGTCGACTCTCATCGTATCATGATGTTCGCTCACGAGGGCGCATTGTTTGAGTAGAGACACATCTTACTCTCTACTCATTATCTTCTTTAGGTCTTGTATCCTCGTAACCTGAAGCGGATTAACCCCTCTTATCAAAGCCAGCCGCAGTGACACTTCATCCAATAACAGAATGCTGGCGAGTGTTTCAGTAACTCGAGATGTTCCCTTGGGCTTGATCTCTATTATCTCCGCACCATTCTTCTCAAGTACGCTCTTTGTTGCCTCTATTCTCTTTGTTGCCCGAGCGTCCTCATACCTGCTCCTGAGAAATATCGGTTGGATAGACATCTGTGAATACAATCCACTTGCCTCAATCTCATTGTGATCCATCTCGGGGAGCTCCACTGATATTGCTGGTGATTTCGCATTCTCATTGACTTGACACTTTGCTCTATATGCCACTGCTCCGAGATGTCGCCACCCTATGAAGAGAGGAATTCGATTATGAATCTGTCTGGCTATCGTGATTGGTGTCTGGTCGGGATCATTATTCCATGACGTTCGGAGTGACTTCAGTTCCTTAGAGACTGCAGCGGAATCGA
>JAGSHP010000021.1 GCA_029855925.1 Candidatus Thorarchaeota archaeon
CCATATATATCCCTAGAAGGAAGGCAAGGTGAGGTGACGCGGAATAGGCGCGGGCACGTTATTGGGAGACCGGCAAGCGCGCTGCCGCGACCTGTAATTTATGGTGCCCGCATCAACCGTGGGCCCGTCTTCCTCCCGAGGCGTCTCGGAACCAGGCCTTGGGGGGTCTGTACCCCCCTTGGCCACTCCTTGTCTTTGGTTCAATGGAAACTAGGAGTGAATGAGAATGGAACGACTATCAGCAACAGATCTTGACAAGGTGTTCAAGGCCCTCGGGCATGTGACTCGCAGGAGGATATTGCAGCTTCTCGCCCAGAGTCCACGATATCCCTACGAACTGTCAAAGATTCTTGATGTCAACAGACGGGTCATTCTCAAACACCTGGAGGCGCTTGAGGAGGCAGGCCTCGTTGAGCGTGAGGTGGGCAGCTCCGAGCTTGGTCCTGACCGGACATACTACAGACTCAGCGTCAGTTTTGGCCTCTCAACGACAATACTTCCCAACTCATTCCTGGTTCGAGTGACGAGACCCAGTCGTACCTCTACTCAAGACATCCCGGCGAAGGTCCGTGCCGATGTGCAGGCAATCAAGACTCTGCTGAGCAAGCTGGACGAGGTCAATCGCAAGCTGGAGAAGCTGGACTCGGAGAGGGTGCAGCTCGCACAGATTAGGGGACAGGTCATTCAGCAGATAGAGGAGATCATGGAGAAGTGCAGCTGGGACGAGTCAAGCCGCGCGCGGGTACGTTCATTGATCGACCCATCACGCGTTGAGATGGAGCCCACGGTCCATCGAACAGTGGAAGCATGGAACAGTGTCATGCGGGAAGTGCTCAGATTGTTCGAGGAATTCTTTGACTCTGGTATCTAGGTTCTACCAGTTCAGCATTATCTGCCACGTTGTCCGGTCTGGTGATGGCATCAGGGGCACATACTCGATTGGGTTATAGGGTAGCTCGACACCGAGGGACTTCTTGACGGTCATGTAGTGCTTGCCCCGAGAGGTATTGAGCGTGATTATCCCGTGAGCCAGTGCGTTGAGCTGATTCATTGTGATGTTGTCGGCTGTGTTCTCATGAATGAGATAGAACTCAACGGAGCCGGTCTTTATGCTCTCCTCTACAGATTCCTTGAAGAATAGAACGACATCACGAGCGGAAAAGTCGATCAGCAGGGGGGTCAGCCCTTCAAAGACAACGACCTGGGGTCCGTAGACATTTCTCAGTTCACGCATCATTATGTTGATCTCATGAAGGTGCGGTGAGCATGTGTGTTGTCCAAAGGTCTCCTGACCGTAGTTGATCTCCAGAATGCGAAACCGTTCGTTTTGGTGCGAGGCGATATCCTGCATGACCTGGCGGTTGCGAGCCTCGGTGACCACCTCGAGTGTGGGGAGTTCTTCTGTGATGGCCTCCTTCAGCAGCGTCAACATGAACAGGTCATAGTAGCTGTCTTGTGAGGCAATGATCAGAAACACGTACCCTCTTGGAGGTTCGGTTAATAACCTGTGAATGAGGTCCTGACCCTGTTTCCGATGCCTTGTGGAAAACTCCACCATGTTCATAATCACACTCGCATTCGTTATGCGAGCCCGAGATGACGACGGATTGTTGCAACCAATGCTTTCCCAGAGAAGGGCTTGATGATGTACTCATCGGCTCCAGCCTGTTCTCCTCGCCTCACGTCCACATC
>JAGSHP010000146.1 GCA_029855925.1 Candidatus Thorarchaeota archaeon
ATCAGGAGGTCCGAGCTGGACCGGCTCATCTCGGGCAAGTTCAAGCAGCTCATACTGGGCTCTGAGATCGACGTGCCTGAACTATTGCCCGCACGGCTCACCGAGGCGGTTCAGAGAATCGAGAGCCTGCTGGGCACAAAGATTCGAATGACTGAACCATTGAAGGTCACTACAGACTCCAAGAACGCCTTTCCTCCCTGCATTGCTCAGATGTACGCGGACGCAATGGCTGGAAAGAATCTGCCGCACGAGGCGAGGTTCGCACTTGCAGCATTTCTCCTCAACATCGGAATGAGCACCAATGAGGTCATGCGTGTCTTTAGTGCTGCTCCGGACTTCGTTCAGGACCTTGCTCGGTACCAAGTCGAGCACATTGCCGGCGACCGAAGGGGGGCCTCAACACGGGATGGCTACACAGCACCAGGCTGTAGAAAGCTTCAGGGGAACGGTCTATGCCCTGTCTATTTGGGCTCCGTCTTTGACCCTCTATGTGAGTACGTTCTGCATCCACTACAATTCTACGAGACCCGCGCATGGGAGCTCTCCAAGGGAATCACGAGTCGTAGTTGGTATGGCAAGAAGCGTTCTAAGAAACAGAACTTCTAGTTTCGAACGTGTTTTTTGAGTAGTAGTAGAGATACTCCTGCGCATATCCTGCATACTTCCCAAAATATGATCGAGCCGCTTGGGACTTTCTGGCATAGGACTTTCCTGCATCTGTGAAGAAGTCGTAGTGCTGGCGAATGACGCGCTCGATCCATACGTCAATGGGGAATGCCTCCAAATGACCCAGTGAGAACAGGCTCACACAGTCAGCCACCTTGTCACCCACTCCATGAAGTCCCTTCAGAACGGAGTGTGCCTCCTCATAGGAAGTCCCCCGTAGATATCTCTCATCGACATCTCCATTTGCGACGTCTCTTGCAGTTCGACTGATGAACTCTGCTCTCCACCCAATACCGACTTGTCTCAGTTCATCTGGTTTCAATCTTGCCAGTGTACTCGGTTCCGGCATGCCATAGTATGTCCGTCCCCTGAATTCGTATGCTGGTCCCCATCTCTCGCGAATCTTTTGAACGGACCTTCTTATTGCAGGAATGTTCTTCTGTATTGAACAGAGGAATGTTATCAGGCAGGGGAAGAATGGATCGGCAATTACGCGAAGGCCCGGCGCATACTCCACGCTTCTCTGAATGAGTTCATCCTTGGCAATGGATTGCTGAATGGTGTCAATTGGATCATGGAGCCGGAACATCCGTGATATGTCTACATCGTGACTGGAGGTCTCGTACATCAAGACATTCCCCTGCTGTTCCACATAGACTACCTGTCCCACATCAGTACAGACATAGCCCTCACCCTCTCTTGTCCAGCAGAAGGTCTGTCCGCACTCAATGGTGTCCTTTAGACTGAAATTAGAGACCTCAAGTCTGTTCATTTCGCAAACATTCTTCCTCTCTACTGAAAGGTGTTCCGCTATGCCTCGTGACTAACCGGCACGGAGATACACTCTTCGCTTCAGCCACGCATAGATGCCAAGCAGTGCCACTGTTGTTATGATTGAGACCGGAGCGAATACGTTGATCCAGTGATGCTGCGGGTCCCAGTCTAGGGCATCTGGAATCAGGTCCCCATCTGTGTCTGCAGTGGTTGGCAGCATGCAGTGATGGACCTCGTAGGCATCAGTCCAACCGTCCCCGTCTGTGTCTGGAGAGGTTGGATCCATGTGATTAAGAATTTCAAATAGGTCACTGAGAGAATCCCCGTCCGTATCTCTGGAGTTGGGATTGAGCCCCGATGTGATCTCGAATGAATCGTCAAGTCCATCATTATCAGAGTCGGTGGACAAGGGGTTTGAATGGTAAACGTAGATCTCCGTGTAGTCATCAATCCCATCCTGATCGGTGTCTCTCATGATTGGAGAGGTGCCGAACTCCGCCTCCATGCCATCAGTAATATTGTCGCCGTCCGTGTCTTGGAGAGTTCTGTTGGACCCCCACAAGAACTCCTGATAGTCCGAAGCGCCATCGTGATCCGAGTCATTGACCCTCGGGTCGCTCCCAAGAGCAAGCTCGATGTTGTCATCAAGTCCGTCCTTGTCAGTGTCACGGAGATAGGGATTCAGTCCATTTGAGACCTCGTAGGCATCCGAGTATCCATCACCATCGCAGTCGTTCAGGTAAGTGATATTCAGTGAGAGGTCGGTGCCGTTGACGCCAACGTTGGAGATCACAACATCATATCGTCCCTCTTGGGTTGAGAGATATTTGAGATGAATCAGATTGTCATTCTCAGTGCGTTGATATACGATTGCATTGGTGGCCTTATCAACAATTGACGCCTGGATGGTGGTCTGATTGTCCCAGACAATCGTCGCATTCACGAACGCATTCATGGACACGACAACATCCACACTGGTGGCCTCGCCACTTGCGACCTGTGTGGACAATGATTGAAGCACGGAACGTCCACTCCCCACATACCCGATGAACACAATGGCCCCAAGAGCCCCACCGACAGCCTCTCTGGGTTGAGAAAAGTCATAGTACATGTATGAGATGAGATCATTCGTTCCGCCACTTGCTGGGTCATAATAGTATCCCTGTGTGGTGAACACTGCTGGGATGTCTCGTTGCCACATCTGGTACACGATGGAGCGTTCAGAGTATCCCACATCAGTTGCCGACTGAATTCTCTTATCGCCGTAGTTATCCGAGAATGAGATCATGAGGTCCGGAATCCAGCTCTTTGCCTGATATATGCTGGAGTCGATGAGTGAGCGCAGGAAAATGTTGGATCCACCAGGGTAACCTGATCTGTAGAAGAGTAGTCTATCATATGCGACATTTGCAATTACGTCCACTCCACTTGAAATCAAGTAGTCAATGAATTCACCCGCGCCGTAATCGTAGTCCACCTGACCTCGACCTTGGTTCGTCAAGACGTAATAGACATCACAGTACAGTGAGAAGTTCTGAAGCACCCGTGCACTCTCAAGAACCGCCGCAACGCTGACCCCCACATCATTTGCCCCTGCGCTGTCCTTACTATCAATTATGCCGGACAGGACGATGGCCTGTCTTGGTGCAGCGCCGATTCCGCTCTTTACTGCATAGAGCACTCTGTAGTCGGAGACCTGCCTGAAATAGAGCTGTCCCCCCGTGATTGTCTTCAATGTATCATTGGCCCAGTTCCACGCGCCGACTAGGCTGGAGGTAGGCGTGTTGTTACTTGCAAACCAGATTCTTTGCGGATACTTCTGTGATATGTCGCGTGTCAGATTATAGATAGACTCCTGCGAGATCGAGTCCCGTACCTGCTTCCACAATTGTGTAATGTTTAGAAGGTCTTGTTCGGCAATGGCTCTTGGTGCATCTGTTTCTCTGGGAAGTTGGCTTGTAAATGGCATTGAATCGCCAGTAGATATTGGGGCTACCAATAGGATGCTAAGAAACACTAAACCAATCAAGAAGGCTCCCATGTCAATATGTGACATTTTGTAAATACGGAGTTTCATCATACCCCACTCTCCTCATCAATGCCCATTGCCAAGTATGCCCTTCTCTTGCGGGCCAACCAAACTCCAACGACGACCAGTGTGATTGCCAAGCCAATGGTGGGAACATCATATATCCAATGAACTCTTGGATTCCAATCCATTGCATCTGGTATGAAGTCAGAGTCCGTGTCATTGCTAAATGGCAAGAGACCATTGTCAACCTCGAACTTGTCATCAAGTCCGTCGCCGTCCGAGTCATTTACCAGAGGATTTAGACCGTTGAGCACCTCGAAGAGGTCGGTCAGTCCATCATTGTCCGTGTCCGGGTCATCTGGGGCAGTACCATGCTCAATCTCTAACGAGTCGATGAGTCCGTCTCCATCCGAGTCAGGATTCAGAGGATCCAGCCCGAGGTCCAGTTCGGTGTTGTCGTCCAACCCATCGTGGTCTGTATCTCTGAGCGTGGGGTCCAGCCCATGATCAAGCTCGTAGCCATCAAGAAGAGTATCGCCGTCAGAGTCTATCGCCAGTGGATCGCATCCAATCTGTACCTCGAGACCGTCTTCTGCGCCGTCGCCGTCCGAGTCCACATTGCGAGGATCAGTTCCCAGCGCATACTCGTCAGCATCAGGCAGAGCGTCAGCGTCAGTATCCGGGGATATGGCGTCCGAATTGAAACTATGCTCTGTCAGGTCATCGAGAGTGTCCCCATCAAAGTCCTGTGACTGCTGAAATGTGTATGAGATGACTGCGACGTTTTCCCCCAAGTTCTCTGTGAAGAATGTGTATAGCCCTCTCTCCGAGACGAGAATCGATAGTGTGAGCGAGTTAGATGAGGACTGAGAGGTGGTGAGGACCTCGCCATCAGGGGACATAATCCATCCCTTGACAGTTGTGTTACCGGTCCACTGAATGTCCACAGTGAGCGTCGTCAGTCCACTCAGAGGCATCGTTCTGTTCTTTGTATAACCATCCGGGAGAGATATCCCTCCTCCAAATGCCAGAGTGGACCCCCTGCCCACATTGCCCATCAGCCAGGCCAACGAGGCCACCACACCGACTGCCTCTGCCGCCTGTTCGTAATCATAGTCCTGATGATTCCATACATCGTACTCGTTTGAAGGGGTGGGATATGGATTGAGTTGCTCAATCACATAGCTGGGGATTCCCTTGTCGGCTCCATCGTAACTTCCTGTCCGTAGCCAGTCGCCTGTGGCACCAACGCTCTTTCTCAGCCATTTCCGTCCTGAGAACACGGAGGCACGAAGACCAAGGTCGGCAATGAAGTCTTGTGTGTTGTAATAACTAGAGTTGTAAGTTGAGACCATTGTGATATGCTCTTTATCGGTCAAGTCGGGCATCCGGTAGAGCAGGTAGGAATACCAGAAGATTGCTGCAGGGATTTGATCATCCTCAAGTAGTTGATTCAGGACCCCTCTAAAGCCGGAGTTTCCCGCGCTACCTGAACCATAGGAGCCTGTGATTGTGTTTGTGAGAACAAAGATGACCGGGTTTGTGAGGTTGTACTGTGATAAGATTCGTGCGGTTTCAACTACCGCCGCAGCTGAGGCGCCATATCCATTTGCACCGGGGCTATACCTTGATGCGATTGTTCCTGCAATCACAATTGGCGCCATGTTGTCAGTCGATCCATCGAGGCGTCCGACCAGCGTCTTCTCATCCGTCCAGTGAGAGAATTCGACCTTGCCATTGGTGGCCGCATTCATTCGTCCCTCTATGTAGTTCCACGCACCTACTAATGCATCAGTGGGCTTCTTGTCGAGATTGTACCACAGCCGGTTCGGGTAGCTCTCAGAGAGAGTCTTGACAATGGTCTGTATATTGGACTCGTCGACAGAGCTAAAGATGCTGTCACATATATCGTTCACATCTATTGATGCACTTGGAATCAGTGCACCTTGGTCAGGTCTCAATCTATGAAACTCTGACGAGTCGCCATTGTGTAAGAGTGGTATTGCCGTTGCGATAGTGATTGTGTACAACGCCATGAATAGGACGGCGACTCGTTTTCGCTTCATGTGACCTCCACCGCCCTGAGCACTTGATTAAGCTTTTGAAGTACGCCATGCTTGATTGACGCGCTCGGCATCGATTGCACTATGCTCCACCACATCTACAATGGCTGAAACATCTTCAGGAGTGAATATGCTGACTTTCCCTGTATTATGCTGGGACGCACCCGATTCTGATCGGAACCAAGCCACAACGTTCTCAGCACTCTCTGGAGGCTCCGGCTCATCATCTCTCAGGCACCAGATCTTTGGGAGATCAGAGTTCTTCATCCCCTCAATTATCACATAATCCTGTTCTTCACCAGCCACGAGTTCCAAGAGAGCAAGTTCTCTATTCCTTGTGACAATCGTGACCTTTCTCCCAAGTAGTACAGTGGTCTTTGCACCCGCCCTCCAGTGCCTCCATGTGTCACTCCCCTCGGGTGGTGCGACCTGGTGTTGAGTGTGCTTAATGGTCATGACCGAATGCCCCCTCTTCCGCAACTCCCCCACAATTAGCGAGATTAGCGTGGTCTTTCCACTCTTAGAGAAACCTGACACTGCAAACACTCTAGTCTGTGACACCGTAAATTCACCATTTTATTCTCTAATGTTGCTCCAGTAGGAACCTTAAAAATCGGTAACCTCAGCTTGAACGAACAGGAGAGTAAGCCCTTGGAAGACACCGACACAGACATTGCAGTTGAATGTCATGACCTACACCGAGATTTTCAAGACGGAACTCGCATCATTCATGTCCTGAAGGGAACAGATCTCAAGGTACGAAAGGGCGAGTTCATTGCCATAGTGGGTGCCTCTGGGTCCGGTAAGACCACACTTCTCAATCTGATTGGTGGACTTGATCGTCCAACAAGTGGTCAGATAATAGTGGATGGGATCGATATCTCATCTCTTGATGACGAACAGATGTCTGCAATGCGTCGCGATAAGATCGGTATTCTCTTCCAAGATCAGCATCTTCTCCCGGTCTTCTCAGCACTGGAGAACGTAATGGTACCCATGCTTCTCAATGAGGTGAGAGAGAAGAGCCGTTACGAGCGGGCGATGGAGCTTCTCAAGGCAGTTGGCGTTGACCATAGGGCTCATCATATGCCCCATGAACTGTCCGGCGGGATGCGGTCACGGGTCGCTCTCGCTCGTGCGTTAGCCAACGACCCGGTCATTCTTCTATGTGATGAACCGACTGGGGACCTTGACCACAAGACTGGTGGGGAGATCATCAAACTCATGCGCGACCTAGCCAAGACGCAGAACCGTGCAGTCATTGTTGTGACGCACGACCCCGAGGTCGCACGCATGGCGGACAAGATTCTTCTTCTACG